>JAZRMD010000201.1:0-16338 GCA_045647285.1 Acutalibacteraceae bacterium | reverse complement strand
ACGTATTTTGCCTACCTCGGTGCGATCAAAGAGCAAAACGGTGCGGCGATGTCGCTGGGTCGTGTGAGCACTTTCCTGGATATTTACATTGAGCGTGATATGGCGCGCGGCCTGTTGACCGAAGAGGGCGCGCAGGAACTGATGGACGATTTCGTTATCAAACTGCGCATCGCCCGTCATCTGCGCACCCCCGAATACAACGAACTGTTCGGCGGCGACCCGATGTGGATCACCGAAGCGGTGGGCGGTATGGGTGAAGACGGACGCACCCTGGTTACCAAGAGTAGTTTTCGCATTCTCAACACATTGTATACGCTTGGTTCTTCCCCCGAGCCCAATTTGACGGTACTGTGGGCAGACGGTCTACCGGAAGGGTTTAAAAAGTTCTGTGCCAAGGTATCCATCGACACCGATTCCATTCAGTATGAAAACGATGACCTGATGCGTCCCATCTATGGGGACGATTACGCCATTGCCTGTTGCGTATCCGCTATGAAGGTGGGCAAACAGATGCAGTTCTTTGGTGCACGGTGCAATCTGGCCAAGTTGTTGCTCATTGCCATCAACGGCGGTTACGACACCACCAGCGGTATCCATATCGGTCCCCAGATGCCGGTGATGGACGGAGAAGCCTTGAACTACGAGCAAGTAGCCGAACGGTTTGACGTATACATCCAGTGGCTATCCAAGTTGTATGTGAATACTATGAATGTTATTCACTATATGCACGACAAGTATGCATACGAAAAAACGCAGATGGCTCTGCACGACACCGAAGTGGGACGCTTTATGGCTTTTGGCATCGCCGGACTGTCGGTGGTAGCCGACTCCTTAAGCGCCATCCGTTACGCCAAAGTATGCCCTGTCAAGGATGAAAAAGGATACATTGTATCCTTTGATACAACCGGCAATTTCCCCAAATATGGTAACGACGACGACCGAGTAGACCTGATGGCCAAAGAAATGGCACACAAGGTCATCACCGAGTTGCGCAAAACACCGGCTTACCGCAATGCAGAACACACCCTGTCGGTGCTGACCATCACCTCCAACGTGATGTACGGTAAACATACCGGCGCTACGCCCGATGGCCGTGCCGCCGGCGCCGCCTTTGCCCCCGGCGCTAATCCTATGCACAATCGAGAAGAAAACGGCGCTCTGGCTTCCCTTAACTCGGTAGCCAAGATTTCCTACAACGATTGCCGTGACGGTATATCCAACACCTTCTCTATCACTCCTCAGGCATTGGGCAAGGATGACCGGGAACGGGTGGATAATCTAGTTTCCATTCTGGACGGTTATTTCAAGATGAATGCACACCATATCAATATCAACGTGCTCAACAGAGAAACCCTAATGAAAGCCTACGAGGACCCGGAAGCATATCCCAACCTGACCATCCGGGTGTCCGGCTATGCGGTTAATTTCCACAAGCTGTCCAAGGAGCAGCAACGCGAGGTCATCAGCCGCACCTTCCACGAGGTCGTCTGATATGGCGGTCAGCGGAAAGGTACATTCCATCCAATCCCTAGGGACGGTGGATGGACCGGGTGTGCGATACGTGGTGTTTCTGCAAGGTTGCCCCCTGCGTTGCGGCTGCTGTCACAACCCAGACACCTGGGACCCCACAGCCGGCACCGAGTACACGGCCGAGCAGATCGTCACCGCCGCCGAACGGTATCGAGCCTACTTTGGGGACGAAGGGGGTATCACCCTTACCGGCGGCGAGCCATTGATGCAACCCGTCTTTGTCCAGGAGATACTGCGGCTGTGCCGAGAGAAGCTTATTCACACCTGTCTGGACACCTCCGGCTGTCTGCTCAACGACGAGGTGAAAGCGGCGCTCAACTACACCGACCGGGTGTTGCTGGATATCAAGTACACCCGGGATGACCAATACCGTCAGAACGTGGGCTGTGGCATGGAAACACCTCTGCGTTTTCTTGCATATCTTAATAAGCACAGCATACCGGTGACCTTACGCCAGGTGGTTATCCCTACGCTCAACGACACGCCGGAAAACGCCGCCACCATACGGGAACTTGTGAAGCATCACCCGTGCATCGACAAGGTGGAACTACTCCCCTTCCGGAAACTCTGTATAGAAAAGTACCGGCAGTTAGGGCTCTCCTTCCCCTTCGAACACATTCCCACGCCGGACGCGGCAACGATGGATCGGTTATACAGCATCATACGCAATTAAGTGGAAACAGCTAAGCTGTTTCCACTTTTTATTACTAAAAGATATTTTGTGGCAAAGGTTCCTCAGCCTCGGTCATCAGTTCCAGTATTTTCCGAAGTTTCAGCAGATTTTCTCGAAACTCTTGCGTATGACCGCTGGTAAGTATTGGCAACAAGGTGCAGGCGACCTTATGGCTCTCCTCCAGTTCAGCGTGTCGCATAAACCACGTAAAATACCTCGTATGCTTTTCATAATCTTCCAAAAATTGTTGCGTGGCGGAGATGGCGGTGGCAACATCGCCCTGTACTATAGCGGTTTCTATATGGTCTATTTGCTCGGTCAATCGGTCCGTCTGGCGGTTAAGGTAAACAAGTGTCACGGTACACAGACCGGTAATGGCCACCAAGATCGCCGCCGCAAGCCACAAGCGTTTCAAGGGGTATCCTCCTCCAGCATTGCTTCTTTTTTGGTCAACACAAAACACTTGCCTTTCTTGGTGACGGTCATCAAGAACACATCCTGCTGCGCACAACCGTACCGCCTAAGCGCGGTGGTCAACCATTGCTGGTCGTGTTCACTCAGGGTCAGCCCCCAATCCGAAACGGCACCATCGCTAATGACCACCACCGGCATTTCCCGATCGTCCCCTTTTACGCCAACGTCCGCGGCAGTAGCCGCTTGGTACGTCGGATAACAGTACGGTGTAATATGTCCGTTTGTTTCCACGATGGCGTATTGCACCTGGCGAATATCAAAGATGTTCTGCTGACGCAGACTTTCCAACAGATCGTCTACCGTCAGTCGTAGCCGTCGCATCGCCTTGCCATCGGCGTGTCCATCCCGAATAACGATGATGGGAGAACCGGCAACAAGCTTTGCTATACTGGGGAATTTCATCATAAGTCCCGATAAAAGTAATTCTAGAGAAACCAACGTCAGTATAGGAAGTATGCCGTTGGCCAGAGGGATCTCATTGTCTTGCATAGGTACGGCCGCTAAATCGGACAGCAACAGCGCCACCACCAATTCGGAGGGCTGCAACTCCCCTAACTGTCGCTTGCCCATGATGCGTATAGCCCCCATCAAAAGTGCATACAATATGACCGTGCGCACCACCGCTATACCCATACTTTCCACCTCCCGTCTGTGCGGATAGTGTATCCCTGTTTGCCTTAATTATTAGCGCAGATAATTTCTTAAATTATTTTGCATTTTACTCTTGACTTTTATGTGACAAGGCTGTATAATCTATACCGTTGCCGATACGGCATATGCGCTCGTAGCTCAGCCGGATAGAGTGTTTGACTACGAATCAAAAGGTCAGGGGTTCGAATCCCTTCGGGCGCGCCAAGAAAAAGCATCACCGCCAGGTGATGCTTTTTTGTTAGTAGGCGGCCAATTACACGTGTGATTCCCAACCCGCTTGTTTGAATCCCACCAATACAAAGTCATCTCCCACCAAAAGAGGACGCTTGACCAACATGCCGTCGGTGGCCAGCAAACGACGCATCTCTTCCTCCGTCATAGTGGTAAGCTTATTCTTAAGTTCCAGCGCTCGATACTGTAATCCACAGGTGTTAAAGAATTTTTTGGTCGGCAATCCGCTTATGCGCTGCCAGCAGGCAATCTCTTCTTCGGTGGGGTTATCGGATTCAATATGACGCAATTGGTATTCAACGCCGTTATCATCCAGCCATTTTTTGGCTTTCTGGCAGGTGGTACACTTGGGATAGCAAATAAACTGTAACATACATTACCCTCCTAATAGGCGTTGGCCGAAGGCAACCAACGCTTCGCTGATTTCTGCTCTATTGTAATTTCCGTTGTTAATAGAGTATTCTAAAATTATGTCAAAATTATTATACACCCTGTTCTTCGTTTGTGCAACCACCGTGAAAATGCATTGTCGCTCTTGCTTTTTCTTTATTGGCGGTGTATAATGGCATTGCTTAAAAATCCGGCGCTGAGGCGCTGTTATGAGGTGACTAACGATGTTAAAACACTTGCAAGAAAAAAACCCGGGCATCCCTTTCTACTCCGTCAATGACGAGGCGTTTGCTACATACGGCCGTGTGTTGCGTGATTTTGACACGACTTCCATTATCGAGGCAGCCGGTAAGATCGCTCTGCCCCAGGAGGGGGCTTCCTACGTTCCCACCGAGCCCACCTTTGAGGCTCTGGATACGGCGGCAGTTATCCGTGACCGGATCTATGGCGAACTGCCCACGCAGGTAGGATATTGCTGGGGGTATAACTCCCAACTCAACGCCACCGAATGGCATACTGGCAGTGAGGTCAACATTGCGGTGACCCCTCTGGTGTTGCTTCTGGGTCATCTGTGGGACATCAAAGACGGTCATCTGGACGCATCCACCTTTAAGGCGTTCTACGTTCCTGCCGGTACCGCGGTAGAGGTGTATGCCACCTCTCTGCATTATTGCCCCTGTCAGGTGCAGGATAGCGGTTTTGGTTGCGTGGTGGCTCTGCCTGCCGGCACCAACACCCCTATGGAACGCCCGGCTCTGGACCGTCTGCTGTTCCAACGCAACAAGTGGCTGATCGCTCACGAGGACAATGAGGAGCTGAAAGCGGACGGCGTTTTTGGCGGCATCACCGGCGAGAACTTTTTGATCGCCTACTAATAAACAAAACAGCCCGGATATTCTGCAGAATATCCGGGCTGTTCTTATCTTTGGGGACGGCTCTTGCTGGGGGCGGTAGTAGTGGGGCAGAACATAGTGTACATATCGATGGCATCGTATGTGGCTTTCCACCGGTTGGTACCGTCCATCGTCACCAGGATATAATCGTGACCGTTTTGTCCTTGGGCGTAACTGACCATGGTATGCCCTGCCTGACTGGTATAGCCGGTCTTACCGGCTACGATCAAGGCTCCCGGGGCTTCCGTACCGTACATTCGACTGAACATAGTGCTGGTTAAAAGTATACCCTCCGGGTGCTGGGGGGTAGATGCGGTGGTATATTGATAGGTAGACAGCACCTGCCGGCAATGGGGATTGCGCATAGCCTCCTGCATAATGATGGCCGTATCTTCACAAGTGGTGTAATGCTGAGGATCGTGCAGACCACTGGTGTTGGCAAAATGGGTGTTCTTAAGGCCCATCTGCCGGGCGCGGTCATTCATCATCTGAACAAAGACTTCTTCAGTTCCTCCCACATACAATGCCAACGCCTGACACGCATCCGCACCGGAAGGCAAAATGGTGCCGTACAGCAGGTCTTCCAGGAGGATCTTTTCCCCGGCGGCAAAACCGGCTACCGTCGCATTGGCAATATAGAGAGGGTCCGTGATCTGGTAGGTCATGGTGAAGGTATCGGTAAAATCCTTGATATTCTCCACCGCTACCAATAAGGTCATCACTTTGGACACCGATGCCGGGTACACCAACGTGGACGCCGACTTGGTGGCCACCACCGTATTGGCGGTCACATCCACCAATATGGCGTGTTCCGCATCCACCTCATCGGTAAGCAGGTGGGTATCTGCCGTGACGGAAGGAAACACCGGAGGAATATACGCATCCTCCGGCGGCGCTACCGGCACACCAACCGATGATAAGGGCCGATCTTCCCCACCGCCTGTCAGAGCTAATACCGGTATCAGCACAGCCAACACCAAGCCCAGTAATATAGACAGTTCTATAGCCCGTTGTCGCAAACGGTACATCCGGCGACGCCGGGCACGGCGCCGGGCGTACGCTATGCGCTGTTCTTCGCTTTGCATATCCATTGGGTACACTCCTCTAACGGGAAATAACCTCCGGTTTTACCGGAGGTTATAAAGGTCAATTTGCCGTTTGCTCTTTTAGGGTCACCGTCACGGTGAAGGACGTCACCCGTCCACTACGGCTCTCGGAGCGTAGGAGGGTCAAGGTTACCTTATCCCCTACCTTGTGTTTAGCCAACTCGGTACGCAGCTCGCCATAGTCCGCCACATCCACGTCGTCCACGGCAACGATCAGGTCGCCGGCACGGGCCTCGGTATTCTTAAGAGAAGAGCCCTCACCGATGGATGCGATCAGGAAACCGTTATACATACCGGAGGAGATGGTCTGCCCGGTGATGCCTAAGGCCACACGGCCCTTGACAAAGCCGTATTTCATTAACGAATCAATGATGGTCTTGGCCTCGTTAATGGGAATGGAGAAGCCCAGACCCTCGTAGCCGCTGGCGGCAATCTTGGAGGAGTTAATACCTACCACTAAGCCTTGGTTGTTGAGCAGAGGGCCACCGGAATTACCGTAGTTGATGGCCGCATCCGTCTGCAGACACTTAATGGCATAGCCGGTGTCGTCGTAGACATCCCGGGCCAAGGCGGACACGATGCCCTGCGTGGCCGTCCAGGACAGGCCGGCAGCATTACCCAATGCGATAACCCGGTCACCCACCGCCAACTTGGAACTGTCGCCAAACTCGGCTACCGCCAGGCCCTTGGCTTTGATCTTGATGATCGCCAGGTCGGTGGACTCGTCGGCGCCGATCACGTCCGCATCCTCGTACACCGTACCGTCGTGGGTGGTAACGTCAATACGGGCGTACCGGGCGCCGGTTTCCTCGTTGATGACGCAATGCCAGTTGGTGATGATGTACCCATCCTCGCTCATAACGATACCGCTGGCAGCACCGCCTTCCTTTAAGGAACTCTGGCCAAACTGCACATTACCGCTTTCCACGTAGCTGGTCAGCACGACGGTGGAATCCAGATTGCGGTTGACCACCTCACGGGTGGACAGACCGCCATCATCATCCTCCCAAGGAGTAATCTCCAGAGAAGGTGCATCCACCACACCGGAGCTTTCGTTGGGGCGTACAATACTCACGTCACCGTCGTCCGGGAAATACCGGTCACCGGTAGTTGCACCCAGACCCAGACACACCACGGCGGCGATAAGACCTACGGCAGCGATAATAGCGATGGCCACTATCCAACCGTTATGCTTCTTACGAGGCGGTTGCGGAGGAGTGGGCGCCGGCGTCCAACTGCCGGACGCACCATACATCGGTGACCGATAGGACGGCTGTTGTACCGGCGGTTGCTCCGGTTGTGCATCCGTATTACGGGGCGGTACGTACCGATAGCTGCCGTCGTTACTCCAACCGTTATAGGGGGCGGAGGCAGGCTCGTCCGACGGAGCCGACGCAGGCCCCGATACCGGCTGTTCCGGCGCCGGGGTAGCGTCCGGGGCGGACGTATTCTCCGTAGGATTCCAATTATCGTTCATAATAACACGACCTTTCTGCCTGAAGGCTATTTCCATTGTACTTGATTAATGTGTATGGAACTTGAACTACTTGTTACAATTTATTGAACAGTACCGCCTGTGGGCAATGCACTTGCCGGCACCGGCACCCAGAAGGAAAACTCGGTAAATTCCCCCTCCACCGAACGGACGGTTATCTCACCTCGATGCAAAGCGATAACCGACTTAACGATATACAAGCCTAAACCGGTACCATTTTTATCCAGGCTACGGGAACGGTCACTCTTGTAGAAACGCTCAAAAATCTGGGGCATCTCCTCTGCCGGGATTCCGTCACCCGTGTTACGGATAGCACATTCCAGCCGGTCGCCGGTAGTGTGCAGGCGGATGTCTATCTCGCCACCCTCGTTGGTAAACTTAATGGCGTTATCCAACAGATTATACATCACCTGACTCATTAGGTCATAGTCGCCCTCCATCTCGGTGCGTTGACAATCCTCTATACCGGTGATGCGCAGACGCTTCTGGTCAATGCGCTGTTCAAAGGAGACCAACACACCGCACACGACCTCCGTCAAATTCATACGCACCTTGTTCATCTTGACCTCACCGCTGTCTATCCGTGACAATTCCAGCATAGACCGAACGATACGGGACAGCCGGCGCACCTCCTCGGACACGATCGCCATATAATGCTTGTGCTGTTCCGGGGGAATGGTGCCGTCCAGCATACCGTCAATGAAGCCGGTAATGGTGGTCATTGGCGTCTTGAGTTCGTGGGATACGTTGGCCACAAAACTGCGGCGCATCTGCTCACCGGAAGACAGAGAAACGGCCATATGATTGAGAGCGTCTGCTAATTCCGCCACCTCGTCCTTGCCCTTGATGTCCACCCGGGCGCTGAAATCTCCACGGGCAAACCGCCGGGTAGCCGCCGCCATCTGGCGCAGAGGACGGACAAAACGATAGGTCAGCAGATATACCGCCGCAAAGGACAGTATCAACGCCCCTACCGCCGCCATCAAGTATACCGGGTAATTGGAACGCAACACCTCAAACGCCGTAGTAGCCGACGCGGACACAAACAAGTAGCCCAACCGTGCGCTGTTGATGGTAATAGGGGCCGCCGCACTGTAACACACTTCACTAAACAGACCCCCCAGCGTACCCATCTCAAAGTACATACCGTCTATCTTCTCGGTCAACGACGACGGTGCAGAGTTGGTGGTCATAGCCAGGTGCGCCGCATCTGATGACACCAACACCCTACCGCTATTGTCCGTAATAAAGACCGTAGCGTCCACCGCATTGGCAAACAGCCGCAACATCGGCGTGGCACCGTCTGCGTCTAAGCGATATTTTACCACGCCGCGCTCGTCTATATGACTACGGGTGTAATAAATCTCCACGTGCTTGGAAATGCTGTTGGCGTTTTCCAGCAAAAGCTGTCGTTTATCGGTGGAAACGGCACGGGTAAACAGCACCACCTGCAGACCGGTCATCAGCAGATAACCGGCAACAAAGATGGTGATGATAATAGAAAAGTATTTTGCAAAAACACTTTTATACATACCCGACGCTCCGTTCAGTCGTTTTGCACGTCAAACTTATATCCAACGCCCCATACCGTCTTGAGGTTCCATTTAGACGATACACCGTCTAATTTTTCACGCAGACGCTTAACGTGCACGTCCACCGTACGGCTGTCACCGTAATACTCAAATCCCCACACCTCGTCCAGCAACTGGTCACGGGTGTACACACGGTTGGGGTTGCTGGCCAGATGATAGATGAGTTCCATCTCTTTAGGGGGCGTATCCACCGTCTTGCCGCCCACACGCAACTCGTAGTTTTCCATATTGATATACAGACCGTCGTATTCGACAATGCGTTTTTTCTTAGCATCCGCTACGCCACTTCGCCGCAAAACCGCCTTGATACGGGCAATCACCTCTTTGGTTTCAAAAGGCTTTACCACATAGTCATCGGCACCCAGTTCCAGACCCAACACCTTGTCAAAAACCTCACCCTTGGCGGTGAGCATAATGATGGGGCATTGGGATTTTTTGCGAATCTCACGGCATACCTGCCAACCGTCCAGACGGGGCATCATAACGTCCAGAAGGATCAGATCCGGCTTTTCCGTGTCAAACAGAGCCACCGCCTGAGCGCCGTCCGATGCGATCACCGTGTCAAAATCTTCCTTCTGTAGATACAAACGAAGAAGTTCGCAAATGTTGCTGTCGTCATCCACGACCATTATCTTAATTCCGGCCACACAGACACCTCCTTGGCTTTCGTTATTAGTAGTGTAACACATTTTTCACCGGGAGTATGAACAGAAATTAAATTTATATCGCCAAAATGTGACAAATCAATAAATTGGACACCAAAAAACCTTCTCGGGTCAAGCGGATGCCTTGTTTATCCGCCGTAACCAAGCGGTGCGGCAACGCATCCGCCCGGCGCATCCAGTCAGCCGGTATGGAACAACTAAATCGGTGGGCATAGGCTTCCTCGCTAATGCCGTCAGCCAAGCGCAACCGCAGCAGACCGTATTCCTCCGGACTGCCCACGGCAATACTCCCCTCTTGTTCGGGCATTGGGGTGCCACCTTGCATAAACCGGCGAACATCCCGGGGATAGGCAAACCGACCGTCCGGCATATACGATGAGGCCGCCGGACCGATACCCAGATAAAAATCTCCGTTCCAGTACTTATAATTATGACGGCTGTAAAAACCGGGACGGGCGGTGTTGGATATCTCGTACTGACCATACCCGTGGCTATCCAGCGCTTCCATTACCGCCAGATAGATGTCCGCCGTTCGGTCGTCGTCCGGCAAGATGGGGGGCTGTTGACCAAAGGGGGTGTTCGGTTCCAGCTTAAGCATATAAGCGGACGCATGTTCGATCCCCCATTCCGCTATCTGGTGGGCGGAGGCAACGGCGGTATCCACCGTCTGTCCGGGGATACCCAGCATCAGGTCCAAGGAAATATTGTTAAAGCCCACACGACGGGCCGTTTGCACCGCCCGATCGGTCTGTTGCGGTGTGTGCCGACGCCCCAGGTGGGCCAGTTCATCCCCGTGGGTGGACTGCATACCCAAAGACAGGCGGTTGCCTCCTGCCGCCACAAAACCACGCAGAGTATCCTCCAGGTCGTCTGCCGGATTCGCTTCCATCGTCACCTCCGGAGTATTGCCGGAGAACAAGCGAAAGCGCTTATCCGCATGAGAGATGAGCCGTCCCAGCCGTTCTCCCCCCATCAACGAAGGCGTACCTCCGCCAAAGTAGAGGGTATCGGCTGTGGCGTCGGTGGTATCCGCCCATCGGTCCAACGCCTCAATAACCGCCTGAGTATACCGGTCCAACAAGTCCGGTGTGGGGGTCGGTAAGGAGTAGAAATCGCAGTACGGACACTTGGATACACAAAACGGCACGTGAACGTACAACCCTATTCTGTTCATTAGTCCTCCCCCTTTTTGGTTTTTCTCTTATCATTCTACCACAGCCGGCAAAAATCAGCAAGAGAAAAACACATTCCTCTTGACCGTTTATGAATATTGCTATATAATAAGATTGTCTAAAAAGTGCGAAAGGACGATGAACGATGGAATCTGTGCGTAAAGTGACTCTCAACATCTGTGGCACGGACTATGTGGTGACCACCGATGAGGAACCCGGTTATATGCAGGAATTGGGCGCTACCGTAGATACCCGCATCCGTAATTTTATGAATAATAACGAGCGTACCTCCCTGGTGATGGCGGCGGTAATGACTGCCCTGACCCAAGCCGACGAAGCCAAAAAGGCGTTGCAATCCGCCGACAATCTGCGTAAGCAGCTCAAGTCCTTCTTTGACGATAACAACCGTTCTCGCAGCGAAGCGGATACGTTGCGCCGTGAGGTGGAGCGTCTTAAGAGAGAAAAAGAAGAACTGGAAAGAAAGTTGGCTGCCCTGTGAACGGCAGACGTATAGAAATATTGGCACCGGCCGGCTCGCCGGATGCCTTGACAGCGGCGGTGCGTAGCGGTGCCGCCGCTGTTTATTTGGGTGTGGGGACCTTTAACGCCCGGCAAGGCGCCCACAACTTTCAGTTGCACGAGTTGGCAAACGTGGTTGGCTACTGTCATGCCCGGAACGTAGCCGTCCATCTGACCCTCAACACCCTCGTACGGGATGACGAACTGAGCGATGCGTTGCAGACCGCCCGTACGGCCTGTGAAGCCGGGGTGGATGCGCTGATCGTACAAGGCGTGGGACTGGCCCGTATCCTGCGCGTTGCCGTGCCCCAAATGCCCCTACACGCTTCCACTCAGCTATCCTGCCACACCCCCGAGGGGGTGCGATTGTTACGGGATGCCGGATTTTCCCGGGTGGTGCTTTCACGAGAAATGAGCCGGGAAGAGATCGCCGCCTGCACCAAACTCGGTGTGGAAACCGAAGTGTTTGTACACGGTGCGCTGTGTATGAGCGTGTCCGGGCAATGCTATTTCTCGGCTATGTTGGGGGGACGCAGCGGCAACCGGGGACTGTGCGCTCAGACCTGTCGTCTTCCCTTTTCCCCGGCGGATGACCGGCAACGGCCCTGCCCTCCCGACAAGGCGGCGTTAAGCCTTAAGGACAACTGTCTGGCTCAGCACGTGCAGGACCTTATCGATATGGGGGTAACCTCTCTTAAGATCGAGGGGCGGATGAAACGGCCGGAGTACGTGGCCGCCGCCTGTACCGTGTATAGTGCGGCCGCCCGAGGAGAAGCCGTAGACCCGGATGCCTTGGAACAACTCAAAAGCGTCTTTTCCCGTACCGGATTTACCGATGGGTATTACGCAAATCAACGTGGCGGTGCTATGTTTGGTGTGCGCCGCAAGGAAGATGTGGTGGCCGCCACCAACGTACTGGGAAGCATAGCCCGAACCTATGACCGGGAAAAACCGACCATACCGGTGGATATGCAACTGACCGCTACACCGGAGGCTGTCACCCTGACCGTCACCGATGAACGAGGGAACACTGTCACCGCACGGGAGGAAGGAACGCAAACCGCCTTGCAACAACCGTTGTCCCCCGAACGGGCAGAACAACAACTGCGCAAAACCGGCGGCACCCCCTTTGCGCCCCAGCGAGTGGATATACACATCACCGCCGGACAGACAGCGCCCCTGTCCAGGCTCAATGCTTTACGCCGTGACGCATTGGAGCAACTGTTAGAACGGCGAAAACAGACGGATGGTGTCCCTTACCGGGATATCGTGCCGCCTGTATCTACCGTCGCAACGCCATCTACAGCCGCCGTTATTTTGCGTCTTTCCACCTACAAACAATGGACACCCCACTCCGCCGACCTGATTGTGCTCCCCCTAGATACACCTACCGAGCACATACGGCAGATAGCCGCCGTACAGCCGGTGGGGGTGGAAATTCCCCGGGGAATGTTTGGGGCGGAGGATACGCTTCGTGTGCGGTTGCAACAGGCACGGCAAGGGGGCGCCGTTGCAGCGCTGTGCGGTAACGTTGGCGCTATCCCCTTAGCGATAGAGGTTGGGCTGTACCCCATTGGCGGATTTGGGCTCAATATTGCCAACCGCCAAGCTGCCGCCTTCTTTGCCGAAAGAGGGTTGGGTGCCGCCACCCTGTCTATGGAGTTGTCCTTTGACCAAATTCGAGCGATGGGAGATTTCCCTCTTCCCACCGGACTGATAGTATACGGAAGACAACCGTTGATGCTCACCCGAAACTGCCCTCGTCAATCCTCTCTGGGACATTGTGGGGACTGCCGACATCAAGGCATTATCGACCGCACCGGCACCACCTTCCCGGTAATGTGTGCCAGCGGTTGCGCCGAAGTGCTCAATTCGGTACCGCTGTATTGGGGTGACCGGAGGCAAGAGATACCGCCGGTAGCCTTTCACCTCTATCATTTTACCACCGAAAGCGCCGCTGAAGTGCAAACGGTGTTACAGCATCACCAAAGCGGCGCCTCTTTCCCGGGAAATATCACCCGCGGATTGTACCGCCGAGGTGTACAGTAAATATACTTTACAAAAAAGAAGCCGTCCAACGCCATGTTGGACGGCTTTTCGTATGTTGTTGAGATCACAGCCAGTTTACGGGGGCAATGGCCTCGGCGGCAGAATCGGCATCCACATACAGGATGAAATCCGGATGGGTCTTGAGCATGGTGGCCGGAGTGTTGTTGCTCAGCGGCTCAGCCAGAGTCCTCTTAACTGCGTCCGCCTTAACAGCGTACGGTACGCAGGAAACCACCTGACGGCATTTCATAATCTGCCGCACAGACATAGATACCGCCTGCTTGGGCACGTCATCCATCGTAGCAAACCAGCCCTCACCCACCTGCTGACGCTTACAGGTATCATTGAGATCTACCACAATATACGGCTCCTCGGTATCAAAGTCGGCCGGGGGGTCGTTAAAGGCAATGTGCGCATTCTCACCGATGCCGATAAGGCCGATATCAATGGGGGCCTTGGCAATCTCCTGGCACAAAGCCACGCGGTTTTCCTCGGTGCCGTCCACAAAGTGCACCGCCTTGAGGGTTACCTTAGTCGTGAACTTCTCCTTAAGATACTTACGGAAACTGGCCGGATGAGATTCCGGCAGGTTAACGTACTCGTCCAGATGGAACATCTCCACCTTGTCCCACGGCACGTCTTCCTCAATCAGATGGGCCAAAGTATCGAACTGGGACGCACCGGTGGACAGAGCGATACGGGCCTCCCCCTTTTGAGCAATAATGCGGCGCAGGCCCTCCGCCACAAAGGCGGCAGCGCTCTTGCCCAACGCTACACGGTCTTTACAAATACGGATTTCCATATTCTTCTCCTCCTGCTATTACATTAAGCACACGAATATCTTGATCAAATATAACCACGTCGGCATCGTAACCGACGCAAAGCGCCCCTTTGCCGGTCAGATGGAACAATCGAGACGGCACCGCCGTCATCATGTAGACGGCGTCCTCTACCGATACGCCCACATCCTGCACCATAGTACGGATCAACCGGTCGGCAGTAGCCACACTACCGGCAAAAGAGTTGCGGTCCGGCAACTTAGCCACCCCATCCTCCACAATACAGGCAACCGCTTCGTGGAGAGGACCCAGCAGAGATTCCCGGACATCGGTACCGGCGGCACGCATAGCATCGGTCACTAAGTATACCCATTCTTTTGACTTGCCCTTCATCACCAAGTGCAGCAGTTCCGGGGGTAGGTGCTTACCATCGGCAATCACCTCTACCGCCATATCCTCCAGCAGATAGGCGGATTCCACCACCCCCAGACGGCGGTAACCGTGGTCACGGGTAATGGAGGACATACCGGAGTACAGGTGGGTCACCATACGACAACCGGCATCGTATACCCGGCACACGTCCTCGTACACCGCATCGCTGTGAGCGATGGACGGCGCTACCCCATGGGAAACCAGCGTCCGGCAGAAATCTTCCGCCCCCTGCCGTTGGGGAGCAAAACTCCACCGGCAGATGATATCGCCATATGCGGCAAGTATCGGCAGATATTCCGTCGGCTCCGGGTCACGAATGTACACCGGATTCTGAGCGCCAGCTTGAGCAAGAGCAAAGTACGGCCCTTCAATATGGGCGCCTAATACTGTGCCACCGGTTAACTGTTGTTCCTTAACCGTACGCAGATGGTTCAAAAACCGGCACATAGTATCCCGGGAGGACGCCAGGGCCGTGGGCATAATGGACGTGGTGCCGTGATGCAGATGGTAATCCGCCGCCGTTACAATGGCGTCTACGGTGCCATCCATAAAGTCACAACCGCCCCCGCCGTGTACGTGGGTGTCAATAAACCCGGGGGCTACGTAATGCCCGGCCGCATCTATCTGGCGGTCATACGGGAGGTCTTCATCCGTAACGTAGGTAATAACTCCCTCTTGCATATACAGGAAAATGCCCGTCCGTATGCCATCCGGCGTCAAAAAACGTCCGTTGACAATTCTGGTAATCACCCTATCCCCCCTACTTACTTAAACAAAGTGTCCGCATAGGGGCGCAGATCGATCTGCTGACCCGTGCGCATGGATTCGTCGGCCGCAATACCGATGGCAATGGACATAAACCCTTCGCGCAGACCGGCGGACTGACCGGGCAGATCAATGGGCTTGCCCATAAACAGATTGTCCCGAATACGACGGTCGGCTCCGCCGTGGGCGTCGTTCTCTTCCTCCGGCGGCAAATGGATCAGGGTATCTTCACCGTCCACCGTACACAGGCGTACCGTGTTGTCGACGTTGGTGGCTTCCATACGGCCCTTCGTGCCGTTGAGCACCAGTTTCATCCCCTCATAAGGGGCAAAGGCGGAGAGGGTGTAACTCATCACCGTACCGCCGCTGTACAGGGCGTTGACGCTGACCGTATCCTGAATGTTGACCCTCTTGGAGTACACACAATCGTCACGGAGATATCCATCCGCCGACTCACAGTTGAGGTAGAGGCGGCGATGCATATCGTTGCCGGTCACGTCGTAGTAGAAAGGGCACCGGTTTTCACAGGTCAGACAGCGTTCTCCACCCGGTTGACCGGCATCACCAAACACCCGACGAGTACCGAAGGCGTTCACACTGACCGGATATTGGTCCAGCAACCAGTTGACAATGTCAAAGTGGTGGGTGGACTTATGTACCAACAAGGTTCCGGATTTTTCCCTCTCCGCATGCCAACGGCGGAAGTAGTCAGCGCCGTGTTTCATCCCCAACATCCACTCGTAATGAACGCTGAGTATATCCCCCAGCACACCGGAATCCACCATCTCTTTCAGCTTGGAAAAGAAGGGGTGAAAACGTAAATTGAAGGTGACGGTGACCTTTTTGCCGGTGCGCTTGTGCGCTTCATAAATGGCACTCGCCTTGGCAAGGGTGGTGGTTATCGGCTTTTCGCAGATAACGT
>JAZRMD010000200.1:0-5471 GCA_045647285.1 Acutalibacteraceae bacterium | reverse complement strand
GCTGTTGTCCATCGCCACCTATCCCCATCCCGATATGTTGGTGCTGGACGAGCCGGTGTCCGGTGTGGATACCGCCGGTTTAGCCAAATTCTACGACCTGCTGGAGCAACTGCGTAAAGAGGATATGGTGATCCTCATTATCTCCCACGACCTGGAGTTTGTCCGCACCCACGCCGACCGCGTGGTGCTGCTGGACGGCAAGGTGGTGGCCAAGGGCGCACCTGCCGAGGTGTTCGCCAGCGAAGCCTTCTGTGAGCGAATGGGAGGTGAGCACCGTGTTTGATTGGTTGCAGTATGAATTTATGCGTACCGCGCTGTGGGCGGTGCTGTTGTTGGTGCCGCTATTGTCCCTGTTGGGCACCTTGGTGGTCAACAACCGGATGTCCTTTTTCTCCGGCGCTTTGGGTCACTCGGCGCTGACCGGCGTGGCCATCGGCGTGGTGGCCGGGGTCAGCCGGTACGAGTGGGTGATGCTGGGGTTTGCGGTGGTGTTTGCCCTGCTGATGAATCGCATCCGCCACGCCCGACTGGCATCCACCGACACGGTTATCGGGGTGTTTTCCTCTGTGGGGGTGGCGTTGGGCCTGCTGTTATTATCCCGTAACGGCAACTTTGCCAACTACCAGAGTCTGCTCATTGGCGATATCCTCAGCATTACCCCCGGGGACCTGTGGGTCATCGGCGGAGCCCTGCTGTTGACGGTAGCCGTTTGGCTTACGTGCTTTAACGGGTTTGCGGCGGTGAGCATCAGCCCGTCTGTGGCGCGCAGTAAAGGGGTGCCGGTCCGGTTGCTGGACGACCTGTTTGTGGTACTGGTGGCGGTGGTGGTGATGGTCAGCATCCGTTGGGTGGGTCTGTTGCTCATCAACGCCATGCTCATACTCCCGGCGGCCGCCGCCCGGAACGTCAGCCGCAGTATGCGGTCTTTCCACCTGTGCAGCGTGGTGTTTGGTCTGTTTGCCGGGGTGTTGGGACTGTTGCTGTCCTACTATAACGGTGTGGCCACCGGCCCCACCATTATTCTGGTGCTGGGTCTGTTGTTCTTCGGCACGTTTTTTCTCCGTTCCCGTTAACGGCTCACAAAAATACCATTTTGGCCACGGCATTGGGTAGGCTATCCGAACACTGGTTTTTACAGGCGGATTTGTCCCTCTACCCCATGCCGTGGTTTTTCTGTTTTACAAAAATTTTACACAACGCCGGTGGTGAATTTTACATTACTATTGTAGAATGGGGGCAAAACAGACGTGAGGTGACAGAATAATGGACGTTTTTGATGCGCTGACCCTGGTAGGGGGTCTGTGTTTGTTCTTGTTTGGTATGAATCTAATGGGCGATGCCCTGGAGAGAAGTGCCGGTAGTAAGCTGGAGATGATGATTGGCCGCCTGACCACCGGTAAGATTGCCGGTCTGTTGACCGGCCTGGGTGTGACGGCGGTTATTCAGAGTTCTTCTGCCACCACCGTGATGGTGGTCGGCTTTGTTAACTCCCGGCTAATGACCCTCAAGCAGGCCATTCACGTGATTATGGGTGCCAATATCGGTACCACCGTAACGGCGTGGATACTAAGCCTAAGCGGTATTTCGGGAGATAGTCTTGTGTTGCAGCTGCTAAAGCCCTCTTCTTTTACGCCCGTATTGGCCTTAATCGGTATTGTCCTGCTGATGTTTACCAAGAATAGCCGCAAGAAGGATATCGGCGTGGTGCTGCTGGGTTTTGCCACCTTGATGTTTGGTATGGAAACCATGACCGATGCGGTGGCCGGGCTTAAGGAGATTCCGGCTTTTCAGGAACTGTTTTTGATGTTCAGCAATCCCCTTTTGGGCGTACTGGTGGGTGCGGTGCTGACGGCTGTCATCCAGTCCAGTTCCGCTTCGGTGGGTATTCTGCAGGCGTTAGCGGCTACCGGTGCGGTCTCGTACGGTGCGGCCATCCCCATCATTATGGGCCAGAACATCGGCACCTGTATCACCGCCCTTCTCTCTTCCGTCGGTACGGCCAAAAACGCACGCCGCGCCGCGCTGGTGCACCTGTGCTTTAACGTCATTGGTACGGTGGTGTGCCTGTGTGCCTTTGTGGCCGTACAAGCGCTCTATAGCCCGGCTCTGTTGGGGGAAGCGGCCACCCACGCCGGTATTGCTACGGCGCATTCGGTCTTTAACGTGGTGTGCACCTTACTGTTGCTTCCTATGTCGGGTCTGTTGGAGCGATTGGCCTTCACCCTCATCCCCGACACCGAGCAGACCGAACAGGCACCCGAGTTGGATGACCGTCTGCTGGTGACTCCGGCCATTGCTCTGGAATGTGCTCGTGAGCTGACCTTTACGATGGCCGGTATTGCCACCCGTGCGTTGCAAGATAGCATCGCATGTCTGCGTGTCTACGACAAGGAAAAGGCACGGGCCATCCGTGAAGCGGAGGATAGAACGGACCAGCTGGAGGACGTTATCGGCAGTTATCTGGTTAAGCTCAGCACCAAGCAGCTCAACGACGGCGAGGGCGCTACGGCGTCTATGTTGCTTAAGGCCATTGGTGACTTTGAGCGTGTGTCCGACCATGCGGTTAACCTGCTGGAGTCTGCTGAGGAGATACGGGATAAGAACATCCTCTTTACCGACGCCGCCAAGAAGGAGTTGGCCTCCCTGACCGACGCTACCTTGGAGATCGTGGAGCTTTCCCACCGTGCTTTTGTGGAGAACAACACCCAACTGGCCACCGTGGTGGAACCGCTGGAGCAGGTCATTGACCGGATGAAGGAACTGCTTCGCACCCGGCATATTGAACGGTTGCGTGTGGGCGCCTGTAGCATTGATGCCGGATTTGTCTGGAGCGACCTTATCAGCAATATGGAACGGGTGTCTGACCATTGCTCCAACATCGCCGGGTGTGTGATGGATGCTGAGCAGAACAATATGAATCTGCACGAATCCCTCAAGCAGTTGCGCAGTGATAACGACCTTTATCGGGAACAATATGCCGCCTATACGGAAAAATATCTCACCGTATAACGAAAAAACCGTGCCGACGAGCCTTGGTGGATGCGTCGGCACGGTTTTTTCTTGCAAAAGTCGGTATTTTGGGGTATACTATATCCACGACTTTACAGAAAGGATGCGTTGTATGCCCCCCTTGTTTGATTCCCGTGACCGCGCGTACCGGACGCCTTTTGGGGCGGTGCCGGTAGGGACGGCGGTGCTTCTGCGTATCTGCCTGCCCCGGGAATGGGGTTGCCACGCCGCCTATCTGTTGGTGGAGCAGGACGGCAAACTGCCGCAACAGCAAGGTATGTTCTGGGCCGGGATGTGCGGCGACCACCACGAGTGGTGGGATATCCGCTACACGCCCCAGGAGGCCGGGGTGTACCGCTACGGGTTTCAACTGGACCTGTGTCTGGGCACCGGCTACCTGACCCGGCGCCCGGACGCCACGGCGGTGTACGGTGCCGAGCGCCACGGCCCTCGGTGGCAACTGACCGCCTACGAGCAGGATTTTACCACCCCCGACTGGTTGGCCGGAGGGATTATGTACCAGATCTTCCCCGACCGGTTTGCCCGGTCCGGGCAACCCAGGACCGGGGTGCCGGAGGACCGGGTACTGCACAGCCGGTGGGACGATTCTCCCGTATGGCAACCGGACGAGCAGGGGCGTGTGCGCAACAACGACTATTTTGGCGGTGATTTCCGAGGCATTACCGACCGGTTGGATTATCTGGCGTCGTTGGGGGTCACCTGTCTGTATCTCAACCCCATCTTTGAGGCCCACTCCAACCATCGGTATGACACGGCGGATTATACCCGGGTGGACCCTCTGCTGGGGAGTGAGCAGGACCTGACCGACCTGATTACCGCCGCCGCCCGTCGGAGTATCCGGATACTGCTGGACGGGGTGTTCAGCCACACCGGGGCGGACAGCGTGTACTTTAACCGGGAGGGGCGGTATCCCCCTGTGGGGGCGTACAACACCCCGGTATCCCCCTACGCCGGATGGTATCGGTTTACCAATTGGCCCCGGGACTACGCCTGTTGGTGGGGGTTTGCTACCCTGCCGGAGGTGGAGGAGACTGCCCCCGGGTTTATGGAGCATATCTGCGGCGAGAACGGGGTGGTAGCTACCCGTGTGCGGCAAGGGGTGGCCGGTTGGCGGTTAGATGTGGCGGATGAACTGCCCGACCCGTTTCTGGAAGCCTTGCGTCACCGGGTCAAGGCCGCCGACCCGGACGCCCTCATACTGGGCGAGGTGTGGGAGGACGCCAGTAACAAGGAGAGTTACGGCCACCGCCGCCGGTATCTGCTGGGCCGTCAGCTGGACAGCGTGATGAACTATCCCTTCCGCCAGGCCATATTGCTGTTTTTGTTGCAAGGGGACAGCCGGGCCTTTATCGACCGGGTGATGGATATTGTGGAGCATTACCCGGCACCGGTCCTGCGGCTGTTGATGAATCATATCGGCACCCACGACACCGAACGGGCGCTGACCTTGTTGGGTGGGGAACCCACCCGTAACCGGGACCGCCGGTGGCAGGCTCAGCAGCGCCTGGCCCCGGAACAACGGCAACGGGGGCTTATGCGTCTGCGTCTGGCCACCTTGTTGCAGTACGCCTTGCCCGGTGTCCCCTGTATCTATTACGGGGACGAGGCCGGTATGGAAGGGTATCGGGACCCCTTTAACCGGGGCACCTACCCGTGGGGGCAGGAGGACACGGCCCTGCTGGACTGGTATCGCCGTCTGGGACGGTGCCGCCGGAAGGCCGCCGCCTTGCAGGAGGGGACAATACTCCCTCTGCCCTGCCACGGGGACGTGGTGTGCTTTTCCCGGGAGGGCGGCGGACAACGGATCATCTGCGCCGTCAATCGGGGGGACACTCCCCAACAGATAGCTTTGCCCTACGGGGAGCAGGTGCTCATCGGTGACGGGTATATTGAGGGTAACACCCTGCACCTGCCGCCTCTGTCCGGTGCGTGGGTTGGGTAGAGGAGTGGGTAGGGGCGGTCTGTGACCGCCCTGCGCAAATCCCTCCACCAACCTGCCGGTTGGTCCCCCTCCCTTTAGGCAAGGGAGGCAACGCCCCGTTCCACCCGCAGATATTCGACGTAGAAAAAGGCCCCCCTTGTCGAATGGGGGATACAGGGGAAAGCAGACAACGAAATCCCCGTAACGCCCAAGGTGTGGCAACTGGAGGTACCCTTATGAACGTGCGTATCGTGACCTTTAATATCCGTTGTGCCGACGACCCGGACGGGCACACCATAGCCGAACGGGCGCCCCGACTTAAGGCGGTGCTTGACCGCTGTGATGCGGACGTGATTGGTCTGCAGGAATGTATGGAAGATTGGATGCCCCACCTGGAACGGGATTATGGCCAGGAGTACGAGATCTACAACGTGTGGCGTGACACCACCGGCTGGAAGGAGTCCGCACCCCTGTTGTGGAAGCGGAGCCGCTTTACCTGCGTGGAGTGCGGTCACTTCTG
>JAZRMD010000199.1:0-4281 GCA_045647285.1 Acutalibacteraceae bacterium | reverse complement strand
GTGGATGTTCTTTTATTCTTCCACCGTCATATTATGCGGGCTCCCTCTGTCGAGGGAGCTGTCCGAGCGTCAGCGAGGACTGAGGGAGAGATAACGAAACTACCCTTCCGTCTGCGGCAAAGCCGCAGCCACCTCCCCTGACAAGGGGAGGCAAGAGATCGCTCCACTCTTTAATCTTCCCCCAGTAGAACGAGGGGTTTATTCCCACGCCTAAAGGTACCAATAAAACAATGCCGTCCCTCTTGTGTAGGACGGCATTGTTTATGCTTTTTTATTCTTCCACCGTCATAAAGTACGCCAGATAGCCGGCAAACAGCCAAAATACGCCGGTGGAGGCAATGTTGACGTAGAACAGGTGGGACAGGAACATAGAACTGGCCAGTCCGCTGATGACCACCGCCAGACACAGGGATATCTCCAGTCGGTGCCGGGCGTACTGCGTCTTCATCTTGCGGCAACAATGGATAAGGAAATACACCGCAAACGCACCGGCCAGCAGGATGCCCACGGCGCCCTGGCTGACCAGTATATCCACCAACACGTTATGGAAGGCGTCAAAGTCGGTCTGGTCGTTGTTGATAATATAGGTGTCCGGCAACCGGTCACGGGCGTAACCCAGTACGTTCTCAAATCCGATGCCGGTAACGGGGTTTTGCTTAAAGATCTCCACGCCGCTTCCCCAGATATCCATCCGACGGTTGGTAACATCCCCTTGCAGTTCCTCTTCCGTACGGCCGATGGCGGAATGGTCCGTAGATGGCGTGTCGGTCATCTCCCCCTGTTGGGTAGGAGAGGTGCTCAACTGGTTGTACAGGTTAAACCCGGCAACGGCGCCCACCGACAGCCCCACAATGGCAAAGCACAGCACCGCCGTCACCATCACCGCCTTGGAGAGGCGGCGGATGGGATACTGGCCGAAGAGCCAACACAGGGAGAACACCGCCACACCAAGAATTAAGCAGATCATACCCGTTCGGGAGGTGGAATAGGCGATGAAGGTAAAGTTAATAGCCGCCGCCACCACCGTTATCAGACGCACCCACCAACGGGGGTGCTTAAAGAATAGGTACACACAGAATAACAGGGCGGCGATGGTGTATACGCACGCATAGTTGGGGTCACCGTGTACGCCGTACAGCCGGCCCCACCACGCCAGACCGGTCACCGCCGAGGTGCCGTCCGGCTTCTGATACACCTCAAAAAAGCCGCTAAAGGCCATCCACAGACTCACCACGTTCTCCAGCGTGATGACCACACTCACCACCGTGCCCACGACGGCCAGTTCCTTCTTCATCCGGGCGGCGTGCCGCCGGGTACTGAAGGCAAACAATAGACAGAACTGTAAGGTCATCCACACCAAGGTCTTGACGCTGTCCACCAGAGCGTACCGGTAGATAAGCAGGGACGGTACCGCAAAACTGATAAGGAACAGCAACAATAACGGCAGTCCCGGGGTGCGAAAGTATACACGCACGTCCAACAACCGGCACAGCAACAAAAAGCCGCCCAACGCCAGGGTGCCCAGCAACGTAACCGTCAACGGGGGTGTGCCGTCGATATACGGGTTAAAGGAGGCCAGCAGGTGTATGGTATACACCAGTTTGAACGCCATCTCTATCCAATACAGTCTGTCCTCTTGCAACCACACGCGGATCTTGTTCATATTCTTTCACCTATTCAAATAAAGTTGCCGCTAACGTCCGTTTTTGTTTATCCAAGGAGTAACGCTCCAGCATATCCGGGCGGATGCCTGCCTGTGCCCGTTTATTTCGCAACACCAACGCTTCACGGGCCCACAGCCGGGGCTGGTCAATGGGCAACTGGATAGTGGCATCGGAAATGACCACCTCGTCGGTTACCCGGTCGCTGATGATACAAGGGACACCGGCCGCCTGGGCTTCCACCGTGACGATGGGCGCCCCCTCAAACCGCGAGGGCAACACAAACACATCCATAGCCGCCAACAAGGCCGGCACGTCCCGGCGCACACCCAAAAAGCGCATCATCCCGTCCACGCCGCTTGTCCGGGCGGCTTCCATCACCGCCGGGCGGTCAACGCCGTCGCCGATACACAGCATCACGGCGTCCGGGGCCACCGTCTTAAGCTCCCGGGCAATATCCACGAGGAAAAAGTTGTTTTTGGCATACCCGTAGCTGCCGATATGACCCAACACCAAGGTATCCGGTGTCAGACCCAATTGCTGACGCATATCCTCCCGTGCCACCGGGTCCGGCTGTAGGGCCTGTGTATCCACTGCGTTGTACACCACCTGAAACCGGTCAGACCGGCACACCCGACGGGTGTACAGCCAACGGCCGGCAGGTCGGGAACAGGCCAGAAACCGATCACCCCACCGGGAGAGAAAGGGACGGCACAGACCGTTGATGACCCCTCGGGCAAACCGCTTATACCGGTTGGCGATATCCATACCGGAGGAATGGGCGTGCAAAATGCAGGGAACACCGCCGTCGTGAGCCGCCTTGGCGCCCATCATATTGAGGGGCTCGGAGATGTTAAAGTACGCCTTATCATACTGCCCCTGCTCCAACACTGCCCGAACGTCCCGGTAGTGCTGCAGGGGACTTTTGAGGCTACTGACCGTGTACAGAGCGCACCCCTGCTCTCGCAATTCGGCCTCCGTCTGCTCGTCGTAACTGCTGGTCAAAAAGTCCAGTTGCACACCCTTTTCCTTAGCCACACGTAACACGCCCATCAGATAAGCGTCCACGCCGCTGCTGTGCAACCGTGTTACGTATCCCACCAGTATTTTCATATCGCTTATTTTACCCTCTTCCCAGCGCCTTATTGTAGACCTTCCACACCAAACGGAAAAACCAGAACCCCACCTTGATAGAATAGATGGCCACCCGGTCACGGCGTGGCGTCAGCGGGTCAAGCAGCACCTCGTTCCCGTGGGCACGTACGTACGCCATCATCCTTTCCCGTTCCTCGGGAAAACGATCTTTTTTTGTGGCCAGTTTGGATAAGGTAGCCAAATACGCAAACAGCAACCGCCGCTTGGCCGCCTTCTCCAGCGCCGGATACCGGGCGGCTACGTAGGTGGTCATCTCCTCTGTGGAGGTGATCAGTTCCATCTTACGGGGCGAAAAGGTCTGCCCGGTAATGGAATTTTGGCGCACCATATACCTATAGATGGGCTTGGATACCAACGCCACCCGTCCGGCCAGGTCCACCAGCCGGTAGGTGGTAGCCGTATCCTCAAACAGCCGACCTACCGGGTACTCCACCTCATCAAACAGGTGTCGTTCGTACATCTTGGACCAGGCGGACACGTCCACCCCGTCGTCGTACAGCATACGGCGCAACGCTTCTTCGGCGGTGAGCACGGTGCGTTCTCCCGTGGCACGATCAAAGGTGCTGCCGCTGCTGTAGACCACCCGGTGACCGCCTATAGCCATAGCACAGCCGGTATCCTTGATGGCGGCATACAAGGTCTCCACGTAATCCGGCGTCACGTAATCGTCGGAATCGATAACGGTAATATACCGTCCGGTGGACGCACGAATACCTACGTTGCGTGCGTCGGACAGACCGCCGTTTACCTTGTGGATCACCTGCACCCGGCTGTCCTTGGCCGCATATTCGTCACAGATGGCCGGGCAGGCATCGGTACTGCCGTCGTCCACCAACAAGATCTCCAATTCTGTATAGGTCTGCGCCAACACGCTATCCACACAACGGCGCAGATATTCTTCTACATTATATACGGGAAGAATAACCGAGATCCGTTCATCCATCGTACGCAACACCTCCTAGTTTTGCACATAGTTTAACTCAAAGCAACAAGCAATACTACTTCTCGATATAGGGAAAAATCCCCATTCCCGTTTGGCGATGTCAAGCAAAAGGTGACATGATGCGTCGTTTTTGTCCTGTTGCTCTTTGGCTATTATACATACAATTGCGCAAAAATGCAACCACAAAAAAAAGCAAGGCAAAGCCTTGCTTTTTTGGAGCTACTGATCCGATTCGAACGGACGACCTGCTCATTACGAGTGAGCTGCTCTACCTGCTGAGCCACAGTAGCGTATGGAACAGTAGTAGTATACCAAGTTATTTGCCGTTAGTCAAGAGATTTACAGAAAAAATGCAAATCCCCCTTGACAAACGTAATCGGCTGTGGTATAGTCTTTATCGTTGGATTTGGGAGAGTTCCCGAGTGGCCAAAGGGGGCAGACTGTAAATCTGTTGCGTCTCGCTTCGGTGGTTCGAATCCACCCTCTCCCACCAGAAAAAAGACCTTGTCGAAAGACAAGGTC
>JAZRMD010000198.1:0-6483 GCA_045647285.1 Acutalibacteraceae bacterium | reverse complement strand
TGGTGGCCTTTGAGGATAATATCCAGACGGCCCAGATGGAGGTGCCCTATAAGCTCTTTGTGTGCGGTTGCGACTTTAGAGGGGTCAAGGGAAGCGTCAACGAGCCGCACTATCAGCAGATGCTCTGCCATATGGGGGCGCTTACCGACAGCCCCGACCTGCTGACCACCACGCCGGACGCTCGGCAAGAGGCTTTTACCCCCTCCTGCGCCCCTCTGGTGTTCCCCGACGGGCTGGAGGATAAGCAGGTATCCTACGGCTTCTGTCCCGATATGGTGTTGGAGGAGGATTGCTACTTTAAGGACGCCGTCGGCGGCAACCACCTGTACGTGCAAAAGACCTGGGAACTCATCAATAAGGGGTCCTATTCCACCAACGACTTAGAGGAGGCGGACTATTCCATCCTGGAATGGGTGGGGCGTCTGGGCTTTGCCCACTCCAATATGATAAGCCAACTGATGGAGGCCGGCATCGTGGCCCGGCCCACCCGGTTTACCGACCCGGGCAAACGGCTGGCCGGCCCCTTGCACCGCACCTTCCGGCTGGTGTTCCGCACCAAGTTCCTTAAGAACGGGGTGGGCATCAACGTGCCGGTGTACACCGTGTGCTTCCCTTACGGTGCCCGGTTGTTGCAACACATCACCGGCCACGTGCAGCACAACCACCTACAAGGCCACAGCCTGCCGGCCAAGACCCGGGAGGTGCGCACCCCGGGACGCAACCGGTTTGTCCGGGTGGAGGATCGCAAGGCCCTTAAGGAGATCCGCCGGACGCTGGCGCTCAACCAATGGTTTACCTTTACCGCCGGCCGGTACAAGTCCCTTATCCGGGATTATGCCCTCAACACGGTGTTTGACACCGACAGCCACTTTAACGGCCGGGCCAACATTCACGGCTATCTGCAGTTGGGGGAGCAGGCCTTCTTTGCCCAAGCCTTCCGCAGTGCGGTGGACGGGCAGGTGGACGGCGGCCTGAACAACAAGATAGAGCGTATGAGTATCCTGGCCACCTACTATACGTCCCTTATGCGATACGGCCAACAGGCCATCAACCCCCTCACCAGACCGCCGGTTATCGTGCTGATTGGGGAAAACTTTGCCCATTGTCAGGCCTTGCACGACCAGATGGAGGACCGGTATCCCTGGGTGCGTAAGCTGTACACTTTTGACACCCTGCTCACCTCCCACGAGGCCTACGAGGGTGCCGGCAACTACTTTGAATACGTGGACGGGGTACCTCACTCCGTCCGGCTGGAAGACGTGGTTCTATGAAAGGAGAATTTCAATGAACGATCTTGACCGTTGCATACAGGCTATCCGGGATTATTCCCGGGAATCGTACCGTCTGTTGATGCGCTCACCGATGCAGAAGCTCCGGCATCCCTTTATCGTGCCCGGCGCCGGGTATACCTACCAGTTGTGGGACTGGGATTCCTGGTTTACCGACGTGGCGGTGCGGCAGATCATTGCGGACAACGGCGGCGCCGGCGAGGAGGAGTTCCTCGCCTGCGAAAAGGGGAGCATCCTCAACTTTCTGGAGCATACGGCCCCGGACGGACGGATGCCCATTGTTATTGGTGCGGAATGGCCGTCGGTCTTTATGGAGGGCACCAAAAACTCCCATAAGCCCTGCTTGGCGCAGCACCTAGTCTTTGTTCTGCAGCAGATCGACAACGACCTGTCCTGGGTGGTGGATAAACTGCCTCGGCTACACGACTATATAGACTGGTACCGGCGTACCAGCTACCACGCCCCCACCGGTCTGTACGTGTTCCTGGACGACTCCGCTATTGGCGTGGACAACGACCCGGCCATCTTCTACCGGCCGGATGGCAGTACCGCATCGGTGTACCTCAACGTGCTGATGTATAAGGAACTCAAGGCCATGGCGTATATTATGGACGTGGCCGGGGATGCGGCCGCCGCCCAGGATTACCGGGAGCAGGCAGACCGGTTGGCTGCGGCCATCAACGAGCATCTGTACGACGAGCGCAACGGTATGTATTACAGCGCCGACGTTAATCTGATGCCGGTGGACCCCAACCGGAGTCTGCACAGCGGCAAGCCCCGGCATTGGGATGCGTTACTGATGCGTGTGGATTGCTGGTCCGGCTTTATGGTGCTGTGGGCCGGTATTGCGCCCCCCGACCGGGCCAAAAGGGTCATAGAGGAGAATATGCTGGACAGCCGCACCTTCTGCGGACAGTACGGCATCCGGTCCCTGTCCCGCCTGGAGAAGATGTACGCCAACTGGCCTTCCGGCAACCCGTCCTGTTGGCTGGGCCCCCTGTGGGGGATTGCCAACTACCTGTGCGTCCGGGGCCTGATCAACTATGGGTATACCGACCAAGCCCGGGAACTGGTGCGTACCCTAGCCGGTCTGTATGGTGGGGATATTGTTGAAAGCGGACAGATGCACGAGTATTACCATCCGGACACCGGGGAGGGCATCAACGGTCCCGGCTTCCAGTCCTGGAACCTGCTGATGAATAACCTTTTGGCGTGGTACGACGGCCACCCGGCGGTGCAGGAGTTTTAACCAAACAAAACCACCGGTTGAACCGGTGGTTTGACGAACCCCTAAAAGGGGTTACTGATTTTCTCGGCTCCCTCTGACGAGGGAGCTGTCCGAGGGTCAGCGAGGACTGAGGGAGAGATAACGAAACCACCCCTCCGTCTGCGGGAAAGCCGCAGCCACCTCCCCTGACAAGGGGAGGCAAGAGATCGCTCCACTCTTTAATCTTCCCCTAGTAGAACGAGGGATTTATTCCCACGCCTAAAGGTACCAAACAAAACCGGCGCAACCTACACGGCAGGCTGCGCCGGTTTCTTGTTGGTTAGATACCCATATTGGGGGTAGCGATCTGACTAAAGGCGGTAAATCCCACCACGTGACCGGGCAGGCGGACCTCCGCCAAGGAGTCAATGGCATCTATATCGCCCTTGAGATACCGCCGGATAAGGATCTGGGCCGTGTCGCACCGGGCGGCCACGCCGGCGTACCGGTAGTCCATGGCGCACCAGCCGATATCCTTATTCTGGTCAAACCACCGGTCGGCGTGCAGACGGTGGACCTTCTGCACCGCTTCCTTGACCCGGGGCAGATGCACCTCGCACAGTTCCCGGAGCGTATCCCGGTCGTCGGCCTTGTACGCCGGCTCCAGACGCTCCGCCACGTAGGTCTTGGCCGCCAGATAGTCCAGAATGGCGGCGGCGTAGTCGTACAGGTCGCCAAACCGGTCCCGGGGATAGGACCGCATCTGCCGGGCGGCGGCGGCGTAGTGGTCGGACATGGGAGCGTCTTGCAGATTGCGGTCGTACATACCCTCCAGCACGTCCTGCCAGAACAGGTGCTTGCCGTAAAACCGGGAATGGAATCGGGGGTACTCCTGGTCCGGTCCAAAGTCGTTGTGGTAGTCGCTCATGGCCAGAAAAGCGTCGTAGCAGCCGCCGGTGGTGGCCGCAAACCGTTCCTTGCGCTTTTGCAGGTCCGCGTGCTCGTCGTAGCACAGCTCCGCAAAGTGAGAGAGGCCCAGAAGATTGGCGTACAGGTCGCACTCGGCGTTGTCGTCACGCCACAGGGTCATCATGGCATCCCGGACACCGGTGCGGCGGCAGGCCTGCAGGGAGAATGTGGAGGTTTCCATCAGATAATGATTCTCCGGGAAATGGCCTGCCCAGCTCCACATACCGCCGGCGTAGATGATCTTGTTGGGCAGGGCGGTGTGCTTTTGCAGCATATACTCGTCGCAGTAGGGCCGTTCGCCGTAGTGCCAGAATACCAGGTCCACCTGGGGCGGAATGTGGGCGATGACCTCGGGGGCCAGCTCGGTCTCCTCGGCGTAGTAGTCCATATGGTCGGCGGAGCAGTTGCGAAAGTACATATCGCCCCACATCATAGGCTTGAGCCCGTACCGGTCGGTGATCTGCACCAGACGCTCCATAAACTCGTTAAATATCTCAATGGGGGGCACCTGCCCGTGCTTGTCCAAAAACTTGCCACGGCCCATATCCCACGCCTCGTCCATACCGATGTGGATGCGCCGGGAACGGAAGCAGGAGGACGCCTGACCAATGAGCTGGTCCAGGAACTGGAAGGTTTTTTCTTCCCTGGCCAACAGCACCTCGGCGGTGTCCCGGATGGCGGAGGCTTCTCCCCACTTGAGGTACTTGCCCATATGTCCGTAACATTCCAGACAGGGGATCATCTCGATGCCGTAGTCGTAGGCGTAGTCGTCCATAGCACGCAGTTCGTCGGCGGTATACCGCCCACGCATATAGCCAAAGAAGGGACGCCCCTCCAGAGCGATCATATCCTCGGTGTACAGCATGGCCATACTGTACCCCATGACCGCCAGGTAGTCCAACAGCTTGTGCACCGTGCCCACCGAGCTGGCCGCAATACGGGACACGTCCAGCATAACGGAGATGTCGTCAAAGTAGGTGTCCTCAAACACCGCAAAGGCGTCTTGCTTGGCGGCGTGTTGCACCAACAACCCTAAGCCTCGGAAAAAATACGGCTTACGGTGGTAGTAGATGACCGCCTGGCCGTCCTTAAGGGTCACGCCTGCCCGGTCGCCGGCCACCGCCGTGACCGTGATCCCCTCGCCTTGCGTAAACCCTAACAGGTCCTGCAGACGACTAATGCCGGCGGTAAACCCGGCGTCTACTTGAAAGTTCAGTTGCATCGTTCATACCTCCTTTTGCCCCCATTATAGCACCCACCGGGACCGGACACAAGGGGTAAAAACGGCAAAAAAAGCACCGTTTAGTACAAAACGACTAAACGGCGCTTGGAGTCTATGGGTCATTCGTTTGTGTCGGGCACGGGGGTCACGCAGATCTCCAGGGGACGGTTTTGCTCTATCTGGGTGACCACCACCGACAGTCCGTCGGCGGTAAAGGCGTCCCCCACCGCCGGGATGGAGCCCAAGGCTTCCATGACCCAGCCGCTGACGGTGGCGGCGTCGCAATCGGTGTGGGTGCCAAAGTGGTCCATCATATCCTCCAGCACCGTGCTGCACAGCACCACGCTGGACCCGTCCTCCCCGTCCCGGATGCTTTCCACCACGTCGTCGTGCTCGTCCCAGATGTCGCCCACCAACTCTTCCAGGATATCTTCCATGGTCACGATGCCCAGCGTGCCGCCGTACTCGTCGGACACGATGGCAATGTGAGCCTTGGCCTCCTGCATCTGGCGTAACAACAGACGGATCTTGACGGTGGGGGGCACGAAAAAGGCCGGCTGCATCACCTGGGCCGGGCCGGACGTGCCGGCCAGACAGTCTTTGAGGTGGACCACACCCACGATGCGGTCCATGGTATCCTCGTATACCGGCAGACGGGAATAGCCGGTCTCGGCAAACACCGCCGCCAACTCCTCGGGGGTGGCGTCCACCGGGATACCGGTCACGTCCACCCGGGGGATGAGAATATCCACCGCGCCCCGGTCGTTAAAGGCGATGACCCGGCGGATCAGGTCGCTCTCTTGCTCATTAAGGGAGCCGCCCTGCTCTGCCTCGTCCACGATGGTCAGCAGTTCTTCCTCGGTGACGGTGTCCTCCTGCCGGGGTTTAAACAAGAGGTTAACCAGCTTCTTCCATAGGGAGAAGAACAGATTGATGGGGTACAGCAGATACCCGATGAGGTTGAGAAGCGGTGCGCTGAACATGGCAAAGCTCTCGGCGTGTTCCTTGGCCACGCTCTTGGGGGTGATCTCGCCGAATATCAGCACCACCACGGTGGAAATAATGGTGGACAGGGTCGCACCCAAACTTTCCCCATACAGGTCCACGAAGAAGATGGTGGCGATGGAGGTCAACAGAATGTTGACGATGTTGTTGCCCACCAGGATGGTGGACAGCAGGCGGTCGTAATTGTCCGCCATACGCAGCACTCTGGCGGCGCGGCGGTTGCCGGCATCGGCCATATTCTTTAACCGAATACGGTTAATGGACAAAAATGCGGTTTCGGTGGCGGAAAAATAGGCCGAAAAAGCCACCAGCACCGCCATTATCAGAATCGTCCGTATACTGTCCGGGTCCATAGTAAAGGATACCTCCACAATAATCATAATGTATTGGTGTGGCAGACCACACATCCATCATCATAGCAAAACCGGCGGCAAAAGTCCAGTATTTTCGCATATTTCTTCTCTTTACCGGAGAAAATATCCCCAAAGGAGGGATGGTATGGACCTGTGGATGCTGGTCAAGGCCTTTGCGGTGGGCGGCGGCCTGTGTGTGGTGGGACAGTTGCTGATCGATTACACCAAGCTGACCCCGGCCCGGATCCTGGTGGGGTACGTGACCGCCGGGGTGGGGCTGACGGCGGTAGGCCTGTATGAGCCGCTGGTGAAGTTTGCCGGGTGCGGTGCCACCGTACCCCTGTCCGGCTTTGGCTATACCTTGGCCAAGGGCGTGCAGGAAGCGGTGCAGACCGACGGTATCGCCGGGGCGCTGACCGGCGGACTCACCGGTACGGC
>JAZRMD010000197.1:0-17471 GCA_045647285.1 Acutalibacteraceae bacterium | reverse complement strand
GAGCCAAAAAGATTAGGGACACCGGACGGTGTCCCTAATCTTTTTTACTGCAAGAGGTGGGTTGGTATTCCTACTTGGGGGTTATGAGCCCTTGGGCGAATAACCTGTAGCGTTGCCGAGCGCTGCCTGCGGCAGATACAGCGAGGCAAAAGCTGCTGCCGCGGTCGAAATGCGCCGAGCGATCGCGAGGTCAGCGCATTTCGGGCACCGCAAAGGTATGGTCGGAAGTTCGAATCTTCCTCCCGCAACCAACATTGCGAACCGAAAAAGATATCGGTTCGGAAAACCCAGAAACCACAACGGTTTCTGGGTTTTTTCGCGCCATTTTTCAAGGTGCAATTCAAAAGATATCATTTCCCAAAAACGAACTTTGGGGAGGACTTGAACTAAATCTTAAAACAATACCAGTGGAAAAGTTTAAAACTTTATGATATAATCAGTTCAATGAATAAGAATTTGTAGGGATGATGGAGATGATTATTTTAATTACCGGAGCATCGCATACAGGCAAAACTGTACTTGCTCAAAAGCTGCTGGAAAAATTTAAATATCCGTATCTGTCCATTGATCACTTGAAGATGGGGTTAATTCGTAGTGGAAACACGAAACTCACACCGACAAGTAATGATAGCGATTTGACTTCATACCTGTGGCCAATTGTTCGTGATATGATAAAAACTGCTGTTGAAAACAAGCAGAACTTAATTGTTGAAGGTTGCTATATTCCATTCGATTGGCAAAAGGACTTTGACTCTGAATATCTTGAAAACATTAAATATTTCTGCCTCGTAATGAGTGAAGAATATATCAGAAACCACTTTGCTGACATAAAGAAATATGCAAATACCATTGAAAACCGTTTGGTTGATGAATGGTGTACAATGGAGAGTGTGTTGGGAGATAATGCAGAAATGTTAGACCTCGCACAAAAGTATAATGTGAACTATATACTCATTGAAGATAAGTACGAAATCAATATTGATTTATAAAGACAAATTCCGATTTTGTTGGTCAGTTTTACCTTGATATCTTTTTCGGTGCGACGAGCCAAAAAGATTAGGGACACCGGACGGTGTCCCTAATCTTTTTTACTGCAAGAGGTGGGTTGGTATTCCTACTTGAGGGTTATGAGCCCTTGGGCGAATAACCTGTGGGCGTTTGTGAGCGCTCGCGGTGCGAGATACAGCGAGCAAAAAGCCCTCTGCCGCGGTCGAAATGCGCCGAGCGGTCGCGAGATCAGCGCATTTCGGGCACCGCAAAGGTAAGGTCGGAAGTTCGAATCCATCTCCCACAACCGCAAAAAGCAGAGGACTCTGTCGACGGCTTTTTTAGCTGCAATGAAGGGCAACTCCGGCGCATAAAGAACGAAGTCGTCTTTGGCTAGGAAGCGGTGCTTCATTTTTGCAGTGTAAGAATTGGTTTTTCGTTGAAAATCTTGATCCTTTATGTTACACTATAGAAAGCAAGGGAGGCGTGAACTTTGTCTAAAGATATTTTTCTTTCCTACAGAAACGATGGTTGTAGCAACCAGTTTGCACACAGACTGGCAAGTGATCTGATGGGTCTGGGGTATAGCGTTTATTTTAACCCGAACGAGCAGCATAGTGACTGTTTTCCTGACAGGCTTAAAAATGCAGTAAAGGATTGTAAAGACTTTGTTTTGGTGTTATCTCCGGCGTGTATAGAGCGTCTGCGACGCAACGATGACGTTGATTGGGTACGCGAAGAACTGCTTACGGCTAAAGAAAACGGAAAGCATATTATTCCTATTTTGGTTGACGGTGCCGTAATGCCGTCAAGACCGGAAGATATGCCCGAAAATTTAAATTTTCTGCCTTATATAGATGCGATCAAACTGCCAGATGAATATAAGGATTCCCCCTTTACAACTTTATTGGTCAGTCTTAATTCCAAGCAGGATGGACGGGATCGATACAAGGATGCCTTTAACAGCAATCCGGATTACCCCGTAGACGAAGTGTTTAACCAGTTGTTGGTTGAAGCAAACGCAGGTAATGTAGAGGCCATGTATGAAGTGGCGATGATGCATTACTACGGTGTAACCTCCCAACAGAGCCAGTCCAATTGGGATTATGAGCAGGCTGTTTACTGGCTCCGCTTGGTATCGGAAGCGGACCATCCTCTGCGCCACGAGGCAGAGAATATTTTGGCCCGTATGTACTACAACGGTACTGTTCCTGCAGAACCGCAATCCTACGAAAAGGCAATGGAATACATAGAGCGTGCCGCCCCTTACAGCGAATATGCCAAGTCGCAAAAGGCGTATCATCTAAGAGAGGGTATAGGCTGTGAATTTGATTTTGATAAATACTTGCATTTTCTTAAAGAGGGATTTGATGCCGGCGATAATATGAGGGCTGTAGGTCTTGCCAACTTCTATATTAAGTATGGAAAATACGATGAGGCCATGAAGGTTTATGACTCCATAGAGAATTTGACACCGGACATAAATTATCAGATAGGTATGCTTTACCGCAACGGTGTTCTTACCGATCCGCCAAAGCCTGATTTTATGCAGGCAGCCTTTTATCTGCGTAATGCGGCTGACGAAAACCATATTATGGCAGCTTACGAGTACGGTATGCTTTGCTTCCGCCCGACCGGAAGATTTCGTAAGGATTTTCGCAGTGCAGAAAAATACTTAAAGATAGCGGCAGACGGTGGCCTTGCCAATGCACAATACGTGTTGGGCTTTATGTACGAGTCGGGTCACGTCACAAGGGACTTGTATAAAGCGGTGGAGTATTTCGAAAAAGCAAGGGCTCAGGGTCATTCTTTCGCTGCAATGGAGTTGGCCTCCGTCTATCAGCAGCCCGAGGTACAAAACTATCAACGAGCCTATGAGTGTGCCGCCATGGCGGCAGAGCACGGCGGAGGCGAGGGGGGGTTTCTTCTGGGGAACTTGCTGTTTTTGGGTCGTGGTTGTGAGCCGGATATAAACAAGGCCTATGAACTTTTCAGCCGCGCTTATGCCCACGGAATTCATTACGCATCCACCATGATTGCCCGTATTGATAAGCTTAAAAAAGGAAAAATGTCTTAATCGTTAGCAAAACGAAATTTCCCACCGCATTTAGATATGGTGGTAGAAAAGGGCGAAACCGTCACGGTTTCGACCTTTTTGATTTATGCCGTTGTATGACAAAGTTATTGACAAAGCGTATACCTCGTGATACGATGTATTATGCAAAGGGAGGTATCGTATGGATATTCAATTAAAGCGAGGTCTGTTGGATGTCTGCGTATTGGCAGCCATTAAAGGCGAAGATTCATACGGTTATAAAATCATTAAAGATATGAAACCGTATATTGAACTTTCCGAATCGACCTTATATACCATTCTGAAGCGCTTGGAAACGGCACGTATGCTGACCGTTCGCACCGCTGAGCACGGCGGCAGACTGCGGAAGTATTACCATATTACCGAGGAAGGTCGCAAGCGAATTGAGGATTTCAAGGACGAGTGGGAAGAGATCTTATCCATATATCGATTTGTGACGAAGGAGGATGATGGCAATGAATAAACAAGAATTTCTTGCGCAGTTGCGTATCGGATTGTCCGGCTTGCCGCAGGATGATGTTGAAGAACGCTTGACGTTTTACAGCGAAATGATCGACGATCGAAGGGAAGAGGGCCTTTCGGAAGAAGATGCGGTTAGCGGAATCGGGTGTATTGATGACATCATCTCGCAGATCGTGGCCGATATTCCGCTTACTAAACTCGTCAAAGAGAAAATAAAGCCAAAGAAAAGTCTCGGGGCGTGGGAAATCGTACTTTTGGTGCTAGGCTCTCCCATATGGCTTTCTCTGCTGATTGCAGCAGTCGCCATAATTCTTTCCCTTTACGCTGTGTTATGGTCTGTGATCATTTCCCTGTGGGCTGTTTTCGGTTCGGTTATTGGCTGCGCTATCGGCGGTATCACAGCTGGTATGGGTTTTGCCTTAGGCGGCAATGGCCTCACCGGTATTGCTATGATAGGTGCTGGTACCGCTTGTGTCGGCTTGTTGATCTTTCTATTCTATGGATGCAAGGCGGCAACAAAAGGCATTTTGATACTCACAAAGAAATGTGCAGTATGGACTAAGAACGGTTTTATGAGAAGGGAGGAAGCGTAATGAGAAAAACAACAAAATTATGGCTGATTATAGCCTCTTCTCTTGTGTTGATTGGAGGTATCCTTTTCGGAGGCGTGATGACAGTGTTTCAGTGGGATCTTACGGCATTATCAACGGTCAAATATGAAGCGGAAAATTATGAGATTGCTGAAAATTTTAAAAACATATCGATTGTAACCGATGCCGCCGACATTGCGATTGTGCCTTCCGAAAACGCAAAAACTTCCGTTGTCTGCCGGGAGCAGAAAAATAGGAAGCATTCCGTTACGGTACAGGACGGTGCCCTTGTAGTTAAGGTTGTGGATACGAGAAAATGGTATGAGTTTATCGGCATCCATTTCGGTACGCCGAAGATCACCGTATGTATTCCGCAGGGCGAATACGGTGCGCTTTCCATAAAGTCAAGCACAGGCGATGTGGAAATACGAGAAGAATTCCAATTCAAAAGTATGGATATTTCACAAAGCACAGGTCATATAACGAACTATGCTTGCGCTTCGGAAGTCATAAAATTAAAGACGAGCACGGGGGATATCCGCGTTGAAAACATATCTGCAAATGCGCTTGATCTTTCTGTTTCAACGGGTAATGTGACCGTTTCTGGGGTTACCTGCGAGGGTGACGTAACAATCGATGTTTCCACCGGAAAGACGGATCTGACCGATATCGAGTGTAAAAATGTTCTATCTACCGGAAGCACGGGTCCCCTAACCATGAAAAACGTAATTGCCGCAGAAAAATTTACGGTTGAAAGAAGCACGGGCGATGTGAAGCTTGATGGCTCGGATGCCGCTGAGATCCTTGTCAAAACCGATACGGGTGATGTGACAGGCCATTTGCTTTCCGATAAGGTGTTTATTACGCAAACCGATACGGGCCGTGTGGATGTCCCCAAAACAGTAACCGGAGGCAGATGCGAAATTATCACAGACACGGGTGATATTCGTATAAAAATGCAGTGATAGGTGCTTTTGGCATCGAATATGTCAGGACAAAGCAAGACAAAAAGCCGGTTAGTGCTCCGACCTAAGGGGCGTGATCCCTTAGACCATCGCCGCAATAATCCGGGACCCCCTCTTTACTTTTTTGACAAAGTTTGCTATAATGAGCCTCATTGGAGGGGATCGTGTGGGAGAGTTTTTTGGCTTTGGCGGTTATGACCGCACACCGGAAGGCTTTTTATCCTGGCAACATCTTGCCTTTGTAGGGCTTCTGTTGACGGCGATGGTGGTGTTGGCCGTATGCCTTGGCAGACGCAACCGCCACAGAGACTTTGCACAAAAGAACAAGGTGATGATAGCGGCGGCGTTGCTCATTGACGGTTTTGAATTGCTCAAGATCGTTATGCTGTGCCTACGCTCTCAGAGCGCAGAGCCCATTCTCTACAACCTGCCGTTATTTCTGTGCAGTATTCAGTTGATCACCATACCGTTGGCGGCGTTTTCCACCGGCAGAGTACGGGAGGCGGCCATTGATTTTGTGTGCATCTTCGGTATTCTGGGGGCGGTGTTTGGCACGATCGGAGCCGGACAGAATTACAACGCCTACCCGGTATTGTCGTTGGATAACGTGGTGTCCGGCGTGACCCATTCCATTTCCGGTTTCGCTTCTCTTTACATATTGTTTGCCGGTATGACCAGTATGAAGAAAAAGAATATCCCCATCACGTTCGGCATACTGTCCTTTTTCTGTGTAGCCGCATACATCGTCAACGTCACAGTTTCATACAACTATATGTTCCTGATGGCCGGTGACGGCACTCCTTACGATATTCTGTATAATCTCGTCGGGGGCAGTCCGGTGCTGTATCCGTTGGGCGTGGTGGTGCTGTTCTTGGTGTATATTGTTCTGTTCTACGGCGTCTTTTACTTGCTTACGCAGAAGAGGGCATCTGCCGACACTCCAAAAACCATTTCGTCCGGCATCCGGGATTGACGGATGACAGAATGTAATCTGTATACGAGCCGCATTCCCGAAACGTAATACGGTTAATGCGAAACGGCTGTCCGTAATGGACAGCCGTTTTTTGAATAGGTTTCTTTATCTGACGATGTCGCCTACGCCGTTGAGTATGTATTTGGGGCGATAGGGGAAGTTGTCAATGTCGGCGGTGGAGGTGACTCCAGATAATACCAGTACGGTGTCGATGTTGGACTCAATACCGGCGATGATGTCGGTATCCATCCGGTCACCGATGAACGCAATATCCTGGCTGTGGCAGTTGAGTTTCTTTAGCCCGTGCCGCAGCATAAGAGGGTTGGGTTTGCCTACGAAATAGGCTTTTTTGCCGGTGGCAATTTCAATGGGAGCGATGAGGGAACCGGTGGCCGGCATAATGCCACGCTCGGTGGGGCCGGTAATATCCGGGTTGGTACCGATGAGTTTAGCACCTTTCATCACCAGTTCAATGGCTTTTTCCACCTTCTCAAAGCTGTAGGTTCGAGTTTCGCCCACAACCACATAATCGGGGTTGACGTCGTTCATATAGATGCGGTGGTCGTACAGCGCCTTGGTCAGTGCCGCTTCACCGATGACGTATGCGGTGCTTCCCGGCTTCTGGCTGTGCAGAAATTCCGCCGTCGCCATAGCGCTGGTATAAAAATGGTCGGCGGTTACGTTGAGCCCCATCCGTTCCAGTTTCATACTTAGTTCGTGAGGAGTACGCTCCGGACTGTTGGTGAGGAACACAAACTTCTTGTCGTTATCCAACATCCAATGAATAAATTCCGGTACGCCGTCCAACACCTTGTTGCCGTGGTAGATGACGCCATCCATATCGCAGATAAACCCGATTTTATTTCGTATATTTTCCATAACAGGCACTCCTTTGGTTTGCTCGTTGGATTGATTTTAGCATAGATTGGCCCGCTTGGCAAGACGTTTCATTTGTCTTGCGTTTTCCACATATGCCGATATAGCGGAATGCCCACGAGGGGGAAGAGAGCGCTTATCAGCATTCCCAATTTCATCCCCAGTTGGTCGGGGGTAATCGCCAGACTTTGTGCCAGCTGTAAGGTGCCGGGATGGGCGATAACGCCATCGGTGATGAGCCCTACTAACTGGGGCGCCACCGAGGCGCCTAAGTCGCCGCCGGCCGCCATCATCGCGTAGATGAACACGCCGCCGGCCGGAAACCGGCTACTAGCCACCACCAGATTGCCCGGCCACAGCATAGAGGTGCACAACCCGGTAAACGCACAGGCCAACAGGCCGATAACGGGTTGATTCGCCAGCGCAGCCGTTAGATAGCATGCCGCCGCACCGATGGCGCCCAAGGTCAGTACCCGACCAATATTTTTGCCTATTTTTGCGTACAGGGTGCGCCCCAATCCCAACATAACCGAGAACAACGCTACCCCAAACAGGTCGCCCCACACCTTGGGGATTCCCAAAGCCATTTCCAGATACCCGGAACTCCATTGGGCCATGGTACATTCGGCGGCGCCGCCTACAAAGATGGCTACAACGCACGCCCATACCCCCTTATTACCCAGCAGATGCAGGGCTCCGGTGGCTTTTTCCGGAGTTTCCATAGGCGGTATCTCGGTGCGGATATACAACAGAGCAGAGGTAAGAGGAATGAGGGTAAACAACAGCGCCAACCATTGCCAGGCGGCGTTTCCGGCTACCAGCAAGAATAGTGTGCTGACGACAATGACACCGACCACGCCCCAGGCATATACCGAGTGCAGTTTACTCATTTCTCGGTCCGGGTTCTTGGCCGGCAAGGCGGCAATAACCGGGCTGATGAGCACCTCGCCCAACCCGGCGGCGGCGGAGAAGATGACCGTTCCGACCACCAGTCCTGCATATACCGTTTGCGGAAATACCCACGGCCATACGGCATACACCACCATACCGGCTATGGCAATTAGGGGGATGGCTTTTACCGTACGGGGTATGTTGAATCGATGGGAGAAAAAGGAAAATATCAGGTCGATAATTAACTGGGTCACAAAGTTTATCAATACCAGTAGGCCCAATTGGGTATAAGAAATACCGTACATAGTGCGAAAAGTAAGAAACAGCACCGGTGACAAGTTTCCAACTGCGGACATAGTTAGGCTGGAACTGTAACAGGCGTATTTCAGCCGTTTAAACGGATTCATATAGGCACACCTCGCTCGTCGTTTGACCGCATTGTAGCATAGATGTGTGCATTTCGCAAGAGAAATAACGGCTGGTGAATAAAAAATACATTTATGTCCGTTTTTTGTCGTTGCTTTTTTGGTAGATCCTTGTTATAATCTTGTTATAATCAAGACACATTCTAGGTTAGGAAGTGAGCGATGTGTTGTTGACCGTAGCGATGATTGGCAAGGACCCTATCGTCGCCTTTGCGTTTGAGGAACTTTCCCGTTACCTTAGGAAGATAGACCCACGCCTGCAGATTAGCGGCCGTGTGTACGATGATCGTGAAGATGCCCTCTCCGGTATGCTGTGGCTTGGCCTGGACGGCTCGGTACCTGCCGGTGATGATGATACCATTCGCATTGACGTGCGTAATGGCGCCGGTATTATCACCGGAGCCAATCCTCGGGCGGTACTGATTGCCGTGTACCGTTTTCTTAAGGAGCTGGGTTGCCGTTTCTTGTTCCCCGGCGAGGAGGGGGAGGTCATCCCTTCCATTGTCCTAACCGGCGACCGATTGACCGTGGCGGTGGAGGAAACGCCGTCCTATCGCCATCGGGGTATGTGCATTGAGGGTGCCGTAGGATACGAGCATGTGTACAATATGCTGGATTGGTTGCCTAAGGTGGGGATGAACGGCTATTTCCGTCAGTTTCAGGTGCCGGGTCATTTCTTCCGCAACTTCTATAACAACGCCAATCCCCGGATGCCCCAGGAGAATATTACCGATGAGGATGTGGCTCACATCTGGGAAAGCCTGGAGGGGGAACTGCTCAAGCGTGGTCTGGACCTTCATGCTGTAGGCCACGGATGGACTTGCGAGTCTTTTGGTTTCCATATGACCGGCTGGGACGAGGCTAGTGACCCCATTCCGGAGGGTGTTAAGCCGTACCTGGCTTTGCTCAACGGTGAGAGGACCCTATACAAGAACAACACCGGCTGTACCAACCTGTGCTATTCCAGTCCCGTGGTGCAAGAACATATCACCGACGCCATCCTGTCCTACTGTAAAGCCAATCCCCAGACCTCGTTCCTGCATTTCTGGTTGGCGGATTGGGACAACAACCATTGCGAGTGCCCGGAATGTTCTAAGATGCGTCCGTCGGATTATTACGTGACCATGCTCAATCAACTGGATGAAAAGTTGACCGCCGCCGGGCTGAAGACCCGTGTGGTGTTCCTGGTGTATCTGGACCTGTTGTGGGAGCCGGAAAAGTTTAAGCTTAACAACCCCGACCGGTTTGTGCTGATGTTTGCTCCCATTACACGAAGTTACTATAAGGCGTTCACCGACTACGACGCTTCCAAGAAGATCGACTTGGCCCCTTACGTGCGCAACAAGCTCAAGATGCCCACGTCGGTGGCGGAGAACGTAATGCGCCTGGCCCGTTGGCAGGACTGGCAGCCCACCAACAGCAGTTTTGACTTTGACTACCATATGATGTGGGCCCATTACGCCGATCCGGGATACTACAATATTGCCCGGGTGTTGCACGAGGATATGGCCACCCTGTACAAGATAGGTCTGGACGGTATGGTCAGCTGTCAGGTGCAGCGTGCCGCTTTCCCCACCGGTCTGCCGTTGTACGCCATGGCGGCGGCTCTCTGGGATAAGACCTCTTCCTTTGACGCGGTGAGCGATGAATACTTTACGGCCGCTTACGGTGAGGACGGCCCAGCGGTAGAGAGCTACCTTTCCGCCATTTCCCGACTTCTGAGTTTGGACGGGGTGCGTGTGGGTAGCGAGGACGCCGCTAAGTGTGAGGAGTTTGTCGCCCGTTGGCAGGAGGCGGTGGATACGGTGGAGACTTTCCGCCGGGATCATCTGCAAACCAAGGGGGATACCACCCCCTTGTGGAAGCCGCTGACCTATCATGCGGATATGCTGCTTAAGTACGTGGACCTTCTACTGGCTTCCTTTGGTCCCGACCGCAACGACCAAGCCAAAGAAGATGCTAAGAAGGCGCTCAGCGACCTATCCTATGAGGTGGAGCCGTATGTGCATACCATGTTTGACGGCTTTACTTTCCAGACGTTGATATCCCGTTATTTTTGGTAAGGAGTGATGATAATGTTATTAACTATTGCGACTATTGGTAAGGATCCTACCGTTACATACGCCTACCAGGAACTGTCCCGTTGTATTAAGCGGATGGACTCCACGGTGTTGGTGTGCGGCCGGATGTATCCCACGTATGACCCGGAAGTTTCCGGCGTTTTATGGGTTGGTCTGGATGGCTCGGTGCCGCTGAGTGACCGGGACACCATTCTTCTGGACGTAAAGAACGGCACCGGTATCATTACCGGGTCTTCTCCCCGGGCGGTGCTGATCGCCGTGTACCGTTTTCTTAAGGAGCTGGGTTGCCGGTTCCTGTTCCCCGGTGCTGACGGTGAATGGATTCCCACCCGTTCTCTTTCTAAGGAAATGCTGACGGTATCTCTGCGTGAAGAGGCGTCTTACCGTCACCGCAGCGTATGCATAGAGGGCTCGGTCGCTTATGAGCATGTGTACAATATGATCGACTGGCTGCCCAAGGTGGGGATGAACGGCTACTTTGTGCAATTCCATACCCCCGGCACCTTCTTCCAGCGGTGGTACAACGACGAGATGCATACCCCGGATACCACCGTCACCAACGATGACGTGGACCATATCTGGGCAGCTCTGGAGCCGGAGATCATCAAGCGCGGTTTGGACTATCACGCCACCGGACATGGTTGGACCTGCGAGCCTTTCGGTATCCACGCCACCAGTTGGTCCAAGCTTGAGGAGCCGTTGCCGGAGGAAACCACCCGGTTTTTCGCTCAGCTCAATGGAAAACGGCAGTTGTTTGAAGGGGTAGCGCTGAACACCAACCTGTGCTATTCTAACCAGGAAACGCGAGACCGTATGACCGACGCCATCGTACGCTACTGTCAGCAGCACCCGGCGGTCAACTTCCTGCATTTTTGGTTGGCGGACGGCATCAATAACCACTGCGAATGTTCCGAGTGCGCCAAGATGCGCCCCTCCGACTTCTACGTAAAGACTCTTAACGAGTTGGATGCTAAGTTGACTGCTGCGGGTATATCTACCAAAATCGTATGCCTTATTTATGTGGACCTGCTGTGGGCACCCGAAAAGGAGCAGATAGCCAATCCCGACCGATTTGTGCTGATGTTCGCCCCCATCACTCGCACCTATTCTTCTGCCTTTACCGATGCGGATCTGTCTATTCCGGTCACCCTGTCCCCGTATGAGCGTAATAAGCTGACTATGCCCACCTTGCCGGCGGAGAACGTGGCCCGTTTACGGGAATGGCAGAAGCAGCTCAACGGTGACAGCTTTGACTTTGATTACCACTTGATGTGGGACCACCATATTGACCCCGGCTACTATGAGTGTGCCCGTATTCTGCACAAGGATATGGCCAATCTGGATAAGATCGGGCTGGACGGTATGGTTAGTTGCCAGTTGCAACGGGCGGCTTTCCCCACCGGCCTGCCGCTGTACGCTATGGCTGCGGCCTTGTGGGACAAGAACGCTCCCTTTGAAGATGTAAGTGCAGAGTACTTTACAGCCGCTTTCGGTGAAGACGGACCGGCGGTGGAAGCCTATATGGCCACCCTTTCCCGGCTGTTTGACCCGGTGTATCTGCGCGGCGAAAAGCCGGCCGACCCGGAGGGGATGACCGCCTCTTGGCAGGAGGCCAAGGAGGTTATTGCCACCTTCCGTGAGCAGTATCTCACCACCAAGGGCGATCAGAATCCCTCTTGGCGGTTGCTGTGCCACCACGCCGATATCGCACTCCTATACGCGGATGCGGTGATCGCTTATAAGGGCGTTGACGTAACCGACAAGGGTAAGGAACAGGCGTATGCGGCTCTGTTGCAGGGGCTTCGGGATGCATTGCCGTACGTCCATACGGTGTTTGATACCAACCAGTTTGCAAACGTTGCGTTCCACAGATATATGGATTAACTTACATAGGAAACCGGCCGCCTGTGGGTTAGACTAAGGTGTTCGTGTCATCTGGAGGACGGCTATGTAGCCGTCCTCTTTTTGTGGATAAATTCTCCATCTATTTAACCGGAATATCTATGGTATTCCGTCCCACTATTCACTATACTCAAGTTAGTAGAAGTAAAGGAGCGCTGATTTATGAAAGACAATACCATTTTGCTCAACTGGGATACCGATGCGGAATATTTTTTTCTTAGTCATCTGACGGATTGGTCGGACGTGGAAGGTGCCGCTAAGGCGTACCTGGACGATTACTATAAGGATACCGGCATCGGCGATCTTATCTTTGACGTGTATTGCCAGTATTCCATCACGCCCACCAAGGTGTTTTCGGATATGAAGTCCCGGTACCACTGCCGGCTGGAAGGTGGCGTACCGGTGGATTATACCCAGGACCCCCACATTCAGATGCTGTACGACTGCCATGAGAAGTACGGCGTACAACCCATCCGTGTATGGATCGACCATTGTAAGGAGATCGGCATCCGTCCGTGGATTTCCGTGCGGATGAACGATTGCCACGACCCGTATGACGAAACCTCCCGTTTGCGCAGTGATTTCTTTTATGAGGCCCGTGACAACGGCTGGATGGTCGGTGAGGAATACGGTTATTTCAAAAACTGCTTCAACTACGCATATCCGCAGGTGCGCCAGAAGTTCCTGGACTACATAGACGAGCAGTTGACGGCTTTTGACGTGTACGGTCTGGAACTGGACTTTATGCGCGAGCCGGTCTGCTTTGACTTCCTGCACTTCAAAGAGGCTCAGCCGATCATGAACGACTTTATGGCCAAGGTTAAGGCCATCGTCACCCGTTGCGAGGCCGTTCACGGCCATCCCATCAAGATCATGGTGCGTTTGCCCCGAGATCTGCATTTGAGCGCGGAGATCGGCCTTGACGCCGTTGAGTGGTCGCGGCAAGGGTGGGTGGATGCTCTGGTGCCTACCGGACGTTTCCGCACCACGGATACCGGTATGCCCATCGCCGAATGGGTAGAAACGGTATCTCCTTATGACGTAGACGTGTACGCCGGTCTGGAGGTGTGCTTGCCGGCCCGTCGGCTGTGCAGCCTGCAGATCAATAAGGAGATCTCCAAGGCTCATACCGTACAGTACGCGGCTCAGGGAAGTGCGCGCACCTATGTATATAACCTCTATCACCCCTATCTGGCTTGTCCCGGTGGGTTCTATGAGACCCCGGAGGACATCAAGGATATCTGGGCGGTTATCGGCGACCCGGAAAAGTGCGCCCAGGGTGAGCGCCGCCATATACTGACCTTCGACGACACCTACGAGTGGTATCCCAACCGCCGGCTGTGGAATCCCTTGCCTGCCACGGTGGGAGAGGGCGCAACTCTGGAGGTACAGACCGGTGCTATTCCCTCCACGGCTGATGTAACGCTGTATATGGCCGTGCGTGACGCAGACCCGGCGGCGTTGACCGTTACCTTTAACGGTACGTCCTGTACCTATCTGGGACATAGCGACCAGGCGTGGGTACTGCGTAGCGGCGACTATACTGCAGAGGATATTGCCGCTTTCCGTGTGCCGGCCACCGGCACCCAACCGGTAACCCAGACGGTCTGCATATCCGGTGTACCGGAAGCCACCATTTGCACGCTGGAACTGGTGGTTATCGCTTGATAGCCGCCCGTGTATACGCTGACCTAATGAGAAAGGCGGTTTGTGTATGCGCATAATGACGGCCAACGTCTGGGGCGATTACTTTGGTAACGCCGTTTCCCCTCGAGATGAACAATTGGGACAGGTGTTCCGTAAGTACGCGCCGGACGTGTTGGGATTGCAAGAGGCTACCGATAACTGGCACGACAGCCATCTGTTTGCTTGGTTGCGCAGCGATTACACGCTGATCGGAGAAAAGGGTAACTACGTGCCGTTGGCCATCCATCGCCGGTATTCGGTAATGGCGTCCGGCTACGAGCCGTTGGCGAACACCCCCGATGTGTCCAAGGGTATTACCTGGGCGGTGTTTACCACGCCGGACGGTCCGGCGGCGGTGTGCAACACCCATTTTTGGTGGAAGATAGGGGAGGAACACGACGCCATCCGGGTAGAGAACGCCCGTCAGTTGATAGCGCGGATGGAACGGTTGCGGTCAGATCACGGGTGCCCTGTGTTTGCCCTGGGAGATATGAACAGCGACCGACAGGCGGCTATTTTCCCCCTGTACGCCGAGGGCGGTCTGCGTCACCTCTATGACATGGCGGCACAGCGTCGGGACGTCAGTTCCCACCACGGCAATCCGGAATGCGGCGAGGACGGTCGCTATCGTGGCGGTGCCACTACCCAGCCCCACAGCCATTCCATTGACCATATTCTGGCGCTGGGACCGGTGAGCGTAGCGCTGTATGAAGTGGTGCAGGACCAACCGGCTCTGGATGCTACCGACCATTCTCCGGTCTTTGTAGATACAATATAAATAGCAGAGGCACCTTCCGTACGGGGAAGGTGCCTCTGCTTTTCTGTGGTGCATTTAGAAGCGAAGATGGTTAAATGTGTGCCCGGTTTTTGAATTCGGTGGGCGTCATACCGGTTTTTTTCTTAAAAACACGGGAGAAATATTGCGGATTTTCAAAGGAAAGTCGGGTGGAGATCTCGGCAAAATTCAGATCCGTCTCACGTATGAGGCGCTTTGCCTCGTCAACCTTTAGACTCATGGCGTAGGAGGCGAGCGTCTGGCCGGTCTTGCTTTGAAAATGGCGGCTTAGATAGCTGCGGCTGTATCCAAACTTATGGCAGAGCATTTCTACTCGAAAGTTTTCCCCGATACGGTTGCTTAGATACTGGCGGATCTCTTGAACCAAGGGATCTGTATCTGCCTCTTTTTTGGGGAAGGAGGGGGCGGATGTCGTTGCCGTTATAGAACGGAGCAAAAAGATCAAAAACTGCTCAAGATAGGTTTTGATCAGCTGTTCACCGCCTAATAGGGCGCTTGTTTTCAACTTCAGTTTTTTTAAGTCGGGATCGTTCTTGGGAATGATATACGTGTTTTCGGCCTCCTTAATAATGGAAGAAAGGTACGTTTTCAGCGTCTTATCCAGTAGGGCCCGATACCGTACAAAATGCGCCATGGCCGGTGATGTACAGTCGAATGAGATCACGAATATGTTAGGGGATGATTCCAATGAACGGATGGAGTGGAACTCGTTGGGTTCGTGAAACAGAAGCTCGCCTTGCCGCAGGGTCAGCGTCTCCATATCTCGTTGGATCTGCACACAGCCTTTGTCCACGTAAACCATTTCCCAAAAGTTGTGGCTTTCTCCTTCAAACATGAAATTCCGTCCGAATTCATAATAATGGATGGTCACGATCCTAGGAATGTTGATCACCGTTTTGGGCCGTGTTTTCACATAGTCAGCTTTCATACGTTTCTCTCCCTGTGCACAAAAGTGAAAGAATCATCCTTAAAATTAACTGTTCAAAAGTGTAAGCGTTTGTTATTATTATACTACAGAAACAAAATAAATCAAGGAGGCAAATCATGAAAAAAGGTATCAGTATTTGGTCGTTCCCCCCGCTTACGCTGAAAGAGAGCTTCGCCTTGGCAAAAGACGCCGGTTTTGAGGGCGTCGAGGTGGCTCTGGACGAGGGCGCAGGTGAAATTACGCTTACCACAACCGATAGCGAACTGCAGCAGATCAAGCGGCAGGCAGAGGATGCGGGTATTGAGCTCTACAGCGTCGCCTGTGGCTTGTACTGGAATTATTGGCTCAGCAGCGAGGATGCCGCAGAGCAGGCAAAGGCCAAGGATATCGTTAAGAAACAGCTGGATGTTGCCGCCGCACTGGGATGTCAGTCTATCTTGGTGGTCCCCGGCTGTGTCAATGCGGAATTTGCTGCTCCCGGTCGAGTGATGGACTATGCGGTCGCCTACCAAAGAAGCATGGAAGCGCTGGAGGAATTGAAGAGCTACGCCGAGAAATGCAAGGTGGAGATCGCTCTGGAAAACGTGTGGAACAAATTCCTTCTCTCTCCTCTGGAGATGCGCGACTTTATTGATAAGCTGAATTCTCCCTACGTTGGCAGCTATTTGGACATCGGCAACGTGCTGTCCAACGGTTATCCGGAACAGTGGGTGACCATCTTAGGGGATCGCATTAAGAAGGTGCACTTTAAGGACTATCGTATGGAGGCCGGTGGGCTTCACGGCTTTGTGGATCTGCTGGCCGGCGACGTAAACTACCCTGCGGTAATCGACGCACTGCAGAAGATCGGCTATGACGGATGGGTCTCTGCCGAGATGATTCCCAATTACAAGTATCATACGGAAACCATTATTTACAACACGTCCAAAGCGATGGACGCTATTTTAGGGAGGAAATGATATGATTAAGGTTGGATTGATCGGTTGCGGGTTTATGGGAACCATGCACGCAAACTGTTACAAAAACATTCCCGGTGTGACTTTGGCCGCCGTTGCGGACATTCGCCCCGAGAAGGCAGAGGAGATCGCCAAGGGTACGGATGCGGAGATCTACGCTGACGGTAAGGACCTGATCGCTGCTGCACAGGTAGACGTGATCGATATCTGTCTGCCCACCTTCCTGCACGCGGAGTACGCGTTGCTGGCTATGGACAAGGTCCGCTACCTGTTTGTAGAAAAGCCGGTGACCCTGACGGTGGATGAAGCGGATGCTCTGCTGGAAAAGAGCCAGAAGACCGGTTGCCAGGTACAGGTGGGGCAGGTCATTCGTTTCTGGGATGAGTATGTGGCTTTGCGGGAGATGGTGCAGGAAAACCGCTACGGTAAGGTGATCAACGCCAATTTCCGCCGCATCAGCCCCCGTCCCGATTGGGGTTGGAACGATTGGCTTCTCGACACGCCCCTTTCCGGCGGTGCTGCTCAGGATCTGCACATTCATGATGTGGACTATGTACTGTCCTTGTTCGGTCAGCCGAAGACTCTGTACTCGGTCAAGAACACCCTGGGAGAAAAGAATTCCTACGTCAATACGCTCATGCAGTTTGACGGTTTTGCTGTAGGTGTGGAAGGCACTTGGGATCTGCCGGCGTCTCATCCGTTCCAGGCGAGTTTCCGGGTGGTGTTTGAGAACGCTGTGGTAGAGAATGACGGCGGCAAGTTCATGCTTTACACCACGGAAGGTGCGCAGGAGATCCAAATCGAGAAGAAGGAAATTGCTGCGCAGGAGGGCACCCAGGGCAACATCTCCGACCTGGG
>JAZRMD010000196.1:0-2375 GCA_045647285.1 Acutalibacteraceae bacterium | reverse complement strand
CCGCCGGAGGGACCCACCAGGGCCACCGTCTTACCGGCCGGGATGGTCAGGTTGACCCCTTCCAGCACCCGTACCCCCTCGTCATAGGAGAAGGTCACGTCCTTGAGGGTAATGTGACCGCCTTCACAGCGCAGGGGCGTGGCGTCCGGGGCATCGGTAATGTCCGGGGCGGTATCCATAATCTCCTGAAAACGGACAAATCCAGCCATACCGGTGGTGTACTGCTCCACGAAGTTGGCTAACTTACGGATGGGTTGCAGGAAGGAGGCAATGTACATAGTGAACACCAGCAGGTCCACGTACTGAAGATCATTGCCGATGATGAGCAGACCGCCGGCGGCAATCACCGCCACGTTGATGAGGTTGGTGGTGATATCGGTACCGGCGCTGAAAATACCCATCTGCTTGTAAAAATCCTTACGGGACACCCGATAGGCTTCGTTCCCGGCGGCAAACCGGTCCCGTTCGTACCCCTCGTTGGTAAAAGCCTTGGCGGTGCGCACACCGCTGATGCCGGACTCAATATTGCTGTTGATGACCGCCATCTTCTCTTTAACACCCCGGCTGGCGGCGCCCATCTGCCGACGCCGCATAACCGTAAAGGCCACCATCAGCGGCACCAGCACCAGAATGACCAGCGCCAGTTCCCACCGGATGGTGAACATAATGATCAGGGACCCAACCAGGGTCACCACCGAAATAAACAAGTCCTCCGGGCCGTGGTGCGCCAGTTCCACCACCTCGAACAGGTCGGTGGTGACCCGGGACATCAACTGACCGGTCCGGTGCTTATCGTAAAAGCGGAAAGACAACTTTTGCAGATGGGCAAACAGGTCCCGGCGCATATCCACCTCCATATGGACGCCCAGCATATGTCCCCAGTAGGTAACAATAAACTGGAACATGCCCTTGAGCAGATACGCCCCCACCAACACCGCCATCCACACAAAAAAGGCTACGTACGCCTCCTGGGGCAACAGGGTATTGAGAGCGTACTTGGAGATAAGCGGATACACCAGGTCTACGGCGGCGATAAAGAACGCACACACCAGATCCAGCGTAAACATCCGCATATACGGCTTATAATAAGCAACAAACCGACGCAGCATGGCCGACTTCCTTTCTCTTATACAATATCTTATTGTATTATAGCAAAAACCTCTGCTCTTTGCAATGCAAAAAAACAGAGGTTTTTACTTTCCATCCATGACGGCGTAACGCCGGGGTGACGATTACTTATACAAGGGGCCGTAGGCGGCACAGGCACGGTAGTCCTGTCCTTCCTTATCCATGCCGAAGGCATTCCAGGCCGCCGGCCGGAAAATGCTGTCTTCGGGTACGTTGTGCATACACACGGGAATGCGCAACATAGAGCACAGGGTAATGAGGTCCGCACCGATATGACCGTAGGAGATGGCGCCGTGGTTGGCGCCCCAGTTGTTCATCACCTCGTAGGCGGTCTTGAAGGGGCTACCCTCCTTACCGTCGCAACGGGGAGCAAACCAGGTACAGGGCCAGGTGGGGTCGGTACGAGCCATCAAGGTATCGGTGACCTCATCCGGCAGATGCACCGTCCAACCCTCCGCAATCTGCAGCACGGGACCCAGACCCTTCACCAGATTCAGGCGAATCATGGTACAGGGCATCTCGGCCCGGGTAACGAAGTGACTGGAGAATCCGCCGCCACGGAAATTGTCAAATCCGGCTTCGCACCAGACGGTGGCGTCGGTCATCTTGCGGATATCTTCATCCGTCACATCCCACCACTGCTTCATTACCGGATTGCCCTGTTCGTCGGTGCACTCGCCGCAAGCATCCAGACAAGCTGCACCGGAGTTGAGCAGGTGGATAATACCGCCGGCTTCAGCGGCCTTACCGGTAAAGTTGTACCCAGTGACCCGTTGGGTGGCCTCCTGGGACCAATAAGTACGTACGTCCGCAAATATCTGAGCACGACCGGTGAGCAGACGCATAAACAGCATACACAGACCGTTGAGCACGTCGTTCTCGGTAGCCAACGTATACGGCTCCCGGGCACCCTGATAGTCAAAGGTAGAACTGAGCAGGGCTTCCGGATAATCGCAGTTGGGCCAATGGTCGGTCCATTGACGCTGACCCTGGAAACCGCCCACGATGGCGTTGTGGCCCACCTTTTCCTCTTCGAAGCGGTCGCTCAAGGTGGGGTTGCCACCCATCAGGTCCTTGATGATGCAATACATCTTGACCGTGAACTCCCACTGCTTTTCCTTCTCTTCGGGAGTAAACTTGATGCGCCGGGTCTCCCCCAGGAACTCCACTTCCTCCGGGTTGTTGTCCGGGCCTTCCTTACAATGGGCACGGGTCCACTCCAAGGCCTTTTGGTACTCTTCCTCGTT
>JAZRMD010000195.1:0-3698 GCA_045647285.1 Acutalibacteraceae bacterium | reverse complement strand
GTGGTTGCGGTAGGTGTCCCAATCCCGGTTGCCAAACCCCTTGGTGGACCGACCGTTGATGATAAGGTCGCCGCTGGTGTACCGGTCCAGACCGCCTACGATGTTGAGTAGGGTGGTCTTGCCGCATCCCGACGGTCCCAGTATGGATACAAACTCATTGTGCCGGAAGCACAGGCTCACGCCCCGTAAGGCTTCCACCGCCAGGTCACCGGCCGCATAGGTCTTATGAATATTGTTCAGTTGTAGCATACAGACACTCCTTGTGCGTATTCTCGGTGTCATTATAACAAAGGGATATGAACAGATTATTAACGTGGCGTAAATTTAAGTTTTAGTTGACAAACATTCTCCTTCTGCCGTATAATGGTAGTGAATAAACGACTGTTTTTGACAAGGATGGTGTATCGTATGGATAAGGAAACCAACAACAGCCTACGCGCGTGGCTCACCGTTATTGCCGTGATTGTCGGCATTGGGGCGGTGCTGTACACCCTCTTGCGTATGGAAAAGCGTCTGCGCCGTGTGTACGGTCGTGTAGAGCAGTGGCTCAACACCCAGAGTAAGCCGGTTACCATTGAGCTGAACGAAGAATAACACAAGCATTGGAAACTCCGCATCCGCTGGATGCGGAGTTTTTTTGTTTTTTCTTATTTTACCACGCACAAACGGTCGTTTCACGCAAACAATACTATTCATAAAGGAGTGTTGTCAATGCGCTGGCTATGGCGTTTGTGTTATGGTTTAACGGTGGTGGTGTGCGGCGCCCTTTTGGGGTGCGTCGGCTATCTGCAGGAGGTGTTGCCCGACCGGTATACGGTGGCTACCGGAGAGCGTTTAGGCGTAGGCCGTCTGGTGGACAGCGCGCCGGAGGATACCACCCGGTCGGTGGTACAGTTGGGTGTCGATGATGTGTATCAAGCTCGTTTACGGTTATTGGGTGCGGTGCCCATTAAGACGGTGGCCGTACAGGTCACCGACACGCCCACGGTGATGGTGTGCGGCACCCCTTTCGGTATTAAGCTGTATACCGAAGGGGTGCTGGTGGTGGGATTGGCGGACGTGCAGACGGCGGTAGGCGGTGCCACCCCGGCGGCGGCCGCCGGTATCTGCGTGGGGGACACTCTGCTGACCGTCAACGGTCAGCCGGTGGGCAGTAATGAGGCCCTGGCGGCCGCCATCAACGCTTGTGAGGGCCGTTCGGTCACCCTGAGGGTGCGCCGCAACGGGGTGGAGTTTTCGGCTACGTTTACCCCGGTGCATCCGGTGGATGGCACCGGCTACCGTGCCGGCATGTGGGTACGGGATAGCACCGCCGGTGTGGGGACGTTGACCTTCTACGACCCGGATACCGGCGCCTTTGCCGGTCTGGGTCATGCGGTGTCCGACCCGGACACCGGTCAGCCGCTGACCCTCTCCCAGGGGGAGATCGTTCCGGCCCGTATCTATGGGGTGACCAAGAGTCTGTCCGGTGACCCGGGGGAACTGAAAGCCGGGTTTACTGCCGGTACGTTGGGGCGACTGCACCGCAATGCGGTCAATGGCTTGTACGGACAACTGACCGGATACCCTCTTACGGGTATCCGGGTACCGGTGGCTATGAAACAGCAGGTGTCCGAAGGCCCGGCGCAGATATACACCACGGTGGACGGCGACGGCCCCCGGTATTACGACGTGGTCATCCGCCAGATCCGCTACAACGCCTCCGCCGTTACCCGGCATATGGTCATCGAGGTCACCGACCCGGCTCTTTTGGATAAGACCGGCGGCATCGTCCAGGGTATGTCTGGCAGCCCAATTATCCAGAATGGCAAACTTATCGGCGCCGTCACCCACGTCCTCGTAGACGACCCCACCCGTGGCTACGGCATCTTCGCCGAAACCATGCTCGAAACGGCACAATCGGTTTCTGAACAAAAATCAAAAGAAGCATCATAGAATAAACCGCAAGTCTGTGCGTCAGACTTGCGGTTTATTTGTTTAATGTTGGTTTGTCAGTGCGCTCTAACAGATAATCGACTGAGACCTGATGGAAATCGGCTATTTTGATCAAAGTTGCGGTAGGGATATCAATATCGCCTCGTTCATAGTTGCTGTATACACGCTGGCTGCAAGATAATATTTCTCCCATTTTGGCTTGCGTGATATCCTTGTCCTCACGCAGATCTCGAATGCGTCTGTAAAGGGGCATGAGAAGCACCGCTTTCTAAAGATATATTGTAATTATTATTATACGATAGAAAGTTTTTCGCTATTGACTTTTAGCGAATACTTCGCTAAAATGTGGTCAGAACATTGTGGATATTTGTCATAGAAAAGAGGATAAAAAATGAAATCGAAGCTTATCAAGAAGATCCTGGCTGTTTTGGCGGCAATCGCGGTGGTGATCGTCGCCTCTTTCGGCGCAGCGACGATTGTGCATCGGGGTGATAGTGTCCCTGCGGCCACGACGGTGGAGAACGGGCTGTCCGCTTATGAACTGGCGGTGGCGAATGGATATAGCGGCACGGTGCAGGAGTGGTTAGCATCTCTCTCGGGCAAGTCTGCATATCAGATTGCGGCAGATGCCGGCTACGAGGGTAGTGAAGCGGAGTGGGCAAATGCTCTGAATAAGCTGGCAGAGAGTGAGGCTGTCGGGATCAAGACTGCCTCCTTCAACAGCGAGGGGCAGCTGGTGCTGACGCTGTCGGATGATACTGTACTCAATCTGGGTAATGCGATCGGCGCTGACGGTAAGGATGGCGCTGACGGTAAGGATGGCGCTGACGGTAAGGACGGCGCTGATGGCAAGGACGGTGCCGATGGCAAAGACGGCGCTGACGGTAAGGACGGCGCTGATGGCAAAGACGGTGCCGATGGCAAAGACGGCGTCGACGGTAAAGATGGCGTAAACGGCAAGGACGGTATCGGTATTTCCGATGTTGACATCAACGATGCCGGTGAACTTGTGCTGTCCTTTTCTGACGAAAAGACCGTTAATCTCGGCAAGGTTGTTGGTACAAGCGGCCTGAATGGTCTTTCCGCATACGAAATTGCTGTTCTGACGGGTAAAACCACCGCAACCAACGAAGCAGAATGGATCGAGAGCCTTAAAGGTGCAAAAGGCGACAAGGGTGATACCGGTGCAACCGGCGCTCAAGGTCTAAAGGGAGATAAGGGCGATAAAGGCAACAAAGGTGACACCGGTTCTGCCGGCGATACCCCTTACATAAAAGAGGGCAATTGGTGGATCGGTACTGCCGATACCGGCATTGCCGCCCAAGGTCCGCAAGGTCAAGCCGGCGTTAAGGGAGATAAGGGCGACCAAGGCGATAAGGGTGAAAAAGGCGATAAGGGTGATAACGGCTCCACTGGTGCTACCGGTGCGGCAGGACTCACTCCGCATATTGACACCAACGGCAATTGGTGGATCGGTGCGACGGACACCGGTATCCGTGCAAATGGCAAATCGGCGTACGAAGTAGCCCTCGAAAACAACCCCAATTTAACCTATGAGCAGTGGACTGAATCCTTAAAAGGTTCTACCGGCGCAAACGGAAAATCCGCTTATGAACTGGCGGTTGAAACAGGCCTTGTTTCTTCTACAGTAACCGTTGAAAATTGGCTTGCCTCTTTGAAGGGCGCAGACGGCAAAAACGGCATTTCTCCCGTAGTGCGTATTAACTCCAAAACTAACGAGTGGGAGATCTCCATTGACGGCG
>JAZRMD010000194.1:0-3302 GCA_045647285.1 Acutalibacteraceae bacterium | reverse complement strand
AGGGGGATACCGTCACCCTGGACCGCAAGACCGCAGTGGGTTACGTGCGGTACCGGGGTACCGACGTGGACGCCAACAACCGGCGGCAAAAACGCCACCAGCAGTTTCTGTCCGCCTTCCTTGCGGCTGCTAAACAACAGGTGCAGAAGGACCCCACCCGGGTGGCCGGTCTGTACTCCACCGCCCGGCCGTATCTGGTCAGCAATCTGGGGCTGTCCGACCTGACCTATCTGGTCACCAACAGCATGGGCGCGTTGGGACGGGTGGAATACCTGTCCATTAAGGGCAATACGGTAATGGGGGACCAATACGTGGAGTTCCATCCCGATCGCACCAGCGTATATGAAACGGTACTCAAAGCTTTCTACCAACCCGTAGAAAAATAGGAGGTATCTCTATGCTAAACATTGGTAACCGACGGGAATGTTTCTTTGACGACTATCTGCTGGACAAGGCGCACACCACCGCCACCCTGCAGCTGCACAAGCCGGTACGTAACCGGGTACTGCTGGAACTGGACCGTCCCTGGGAAGGGCCGCAGGTCTACTTCCCCTGTATGGTGTGGGCTAAGGACAAGTGGCAGATGTATTACGTGTGTCAGCACGGCTCCATCCGCTACGTGGGCTATGCCGAGAGCCGGGACGGCCTGCATTGGGAACGCCCCGACCTGGGCCTGGTGGAGTTTGCCGGAAGCCGGCACAACAACCTGGTACTGGGGGAGGAACAGTTTAGCGCCTTTGAGTTTGAAGGTTTTGACAATATGTCGGTCATCTACGATGAAAACCCCCACTGTCCGGAGGATGAACGGTACAAGATGACCTGTATGTGGTACGGACACGCAGCGCTGATCATGCTCATGAGTGCCGACGGCATCCACTTTACCAAGAGCCGGGTGCTGACCGACGACGGCGCCTTTGACTCCGCCAACAGAATCGTCTGGAGCCCGGCACACAACAAGTATTTCTGCTACTTCCGGGGGGAGCACGACCAGGCTCCCGGCGGGGACGTGATGGACCGGTCCTTTACCGATGCGGTGGCCAGAACTCTGTACGACACGGAACGGTTCCTGATGCGGGAGCCGGGTGACGGCACCGCCTCCTTTGTCCGGGACGTCCGGGTGATGTCCTCCGAGGACGGCGTCCATTGGACACCCCAACAGCTTATAAAGACCACCGGCCGGGATTATCAACTATACACCAACGGCGTATTCCCCTACCCCCGGGCACCCCATCTGCTGATCGCCCTGCCTATGCGGTACGTGGAGCGCAAAGACTGGACACCGGCTTATGAGGAGCTGTGCGGCACACAGTCACGCCGCCAACGGATGGAAAAGATGGCCCGGTTTGGTCTGGCCATCTCCGACGGCCTGTTTATGTGCAGTCGGGACGGCGTTCAATTCACCAAGTACGATGAAGCCTTGCTGCCGCCCCCTCCGGAAAATCCCGAGGCCTTCGTCTACGGCGACGGACAGGCGGCACCAGCACTCCTGGAGGTGCCCTCCGCCATCCCCGGTGCCGAGTCGGAGTATATGATACTGATACGGGAGAACTTCCGTTCCGTGACCAGTCCCAACAAGTTTGTGGGCTACACCCTGCGCAAGGACGGATTTGTATCCCTGCACGCCGGCGGCGAGCCGCTACAGGCGGTCACCAAGGAGTTTATCTACGACGGCACACAACTCTACGCCAATATGGCCACCTCCGCCCGTGGGTCGGTGTACTTCACCCTCTCCGACGGTCAGGAAACGTACACCTCCTACGAGATGTTTGGTAACGCCACCGATAAGCGCATCCGCTTCCCTGACGAGGAGGCAGTGGCCCGGCTGTCCGGCAAACCGGTAGTGCTGACCGTACAGATGATGGATAGCGATCTGTACGCCATCCGGTTTGGCTAAACCCCTAAAAGGGGCCACGGAACTTTATGATCGCATCACGCGCACGGCCACCCGTAAACGGGTAATGCGCTCCGCTTTTGTCGGCTCCCTCTGACGAGGGAGCTGTCCGAGCGTTAGCGAGGACTGAGGGAGAGATAACGAAACTACCCCTGCGTCTGCGGCAAAGCCGCAGCCACCTCCCCTGACAAGGGGAGGCAAAAGATCGCTTCGCTCTTTTGTCTTCCCCCAGTAGAACGGGGGGTTATTCCCACGCCGAAAGGCACCAAAAAGAAAAAGGACCGATGCGGTGCATCGGTCCTTTTTTGCCCATCTTGACGCAAAGTGACTTTTGCTGTATAATTTGTCGTATAATTTTTATAATCTTAGTATGGGCATCCCACATTATAATGCCAGTAAAGGATATCATTATGAAAACAACGGCTATCTTAACCGAACACCGGGCCCGTAACCACGGCTCCTGCCTGCAGGCGTATGCTCTGCAGGAGTGTCTGCGTGACCTGGGCTATGCCTGCGAGATTATTGACTACCGGCCCCGGGCCGTAGAGGACACCTTTGGTGTATTTATTAAAAGCCTGCACCGGGAGTGCGGCCGCAACCCCAAGCGATTGGCGATGTTCTACGCTAATACCTTGCTGTTTTCCCCCCTGCGCATCTGCCGGGAATATAAGTTTGCCCGTTATCGGCGGCAGATGTACCGCCTAAGCCGTCAGCACTTTGAACGGCTGACCCCGGCTCTGGCGGGACGGTTACGGTACGATGCCTACGTGTGCGGCAGTGACCAGATATGGAATCCCCGTATCACCAAGGGGATGGACCCTCTGTACTTTGCGGCTCCCTTTGACCCCAAGGCGCGCAAACTGTCCTATGCGGCCAGTATTGGTCTGTCCTCGTTGGAAGAGGAGGACGCCAAGGCGTTGGTGGAACTGCTAACACCTATGGATACCGTCACCGTCCGGGAACCCAGCGCACAAAAACTCATACAGAGCCTGTGCGACAAGCCGGTAGAGGTGGTCATAGACCCCACCCTGCTGATGGTCCCTGCCCGGTGGTCAGAACTCATAGAAACCCGGCGTCCGGTCAACAAGGAGTACATTCTGGTGTACAGCCTGAAGGTGGACGACCGGATGATCGCCTACGCCAACCGCCTGAGCCAACAGACCGGGTTGCCGGTACTGTTCTTTGACCTGCGGCGGCGGTACGGTAAGCACTCCATATCCAAGTATACCGCCGACCCGTTGGAATTTTTGCGGTATCTCCACGACGCTAAGTACGTGGTCACCAACTCCTTCCACGGCACGGTGTTTTCCACGATCTTCGAAAAGCAGTTTGTCTGTGTACCTATGGAAGGCACCTCCAGCCGCATGGTGGACCTGCTCAGCCGGGTGGGGCTGTCCCACCGACTGTTGCA
>JAZRMD010000193.1:0-2444 GCA_045647285.1 Acutalibacteraceae bacterium | reverse complement strand
CTGCGGCAGTACCTCAAGACCGCCGTGGAGATTGACGAGGACAAGCCCGTATTGGTAGATAAGTACATCCAGGGCAAGGAAGTGGAGATTGACGCCATCTGCGACGGCCGGGACGTGTTTGTGCCCGGTATTATGGAGCTGGTGGAGCGCACCGGCGTCCACTCCGGCGACTCCATCTCGGTGTATCCCACCTTCTCCATCTCCAACAAGGTCAAGGGCACCATCCTGCAATACGCCAAGAAGCTGGGTCTGGGCATCGGCATCGTGGGTCTGTTCAACATCCAGGTTATCGTGGACGATAAGGACGACGTGTATATCATTGAGGTCAACCCCCGTTCCTCCCGTACCGTCCCCTTCTTGTCCAAGGCTACCGGTTACTCCCTGGCGGACATCGCCACCGAGGTGATACTGGGCAAGAGCCTGAAGGAGCAGGGACTGTTTGACCTGTATCCGGCAGAGAAGGAGCGCTACTACGTCAAGGTGCCGGTATTCTCCTTTAATAAGATCAAGGGTCTGGACGCCTACCTGTCCCCCGAGATGAAGTCTACCGGCGAAGCTATCGGCTACGACGATAAGCTGTCCCGGGCTATGCAGAAGGCCCTCATTGCCTCCGGTATGACCCTGCAGAATTACGGCACGGTCATCGTGACCCTGGCGGACGAGGACAAGGAAGAGGCTCTGCCTCTGGTGCGCCGGTTCTACGATATGGGCTTCAACATCGAAGCCACCGTGGGCACCGCCAACTTCCTCAAGGAGCACGGCATCCGTACCCGGGTGCTCAAAAAATTGCTGGAAGGCAGTGAGGAGATATTTGACTCCATCCGTGCCGGGTACGTCAGCTACGTCATCAACACCCGTGCCATCCTGTCCGGCGTACACTACGAGGACGGCGTGGCCATCCGTCGGTGCGCAGTAGAAAACGGCGTGACCCTGTTCTCCTCTCTGGATACGGTCCGGATTGTACTGGACGTGCTGGAGGAGACCACCAATAAGGTATCCACTATTGACGCAAAGTAAGAGGATTGCTATGAAACAGAGTATCTTCACCATCACAGAGAATAGTCGGCTCACCGACACGGTGTACCGGATGGTGCTGGAGGGGGACACCTCCGCCATCACCGGTCCCGGCCAGTTTGTGAACATCCGGCTGGAGGAAAAGTTCCTGCGCCGTCCCATCTCGGTGTGCGACTATGACGATACCACCCTCACCATCCTGTACAAGGTGGTAGGCGACGGCACAGCCCGGATGGCGCAGTTGCCGGAAGGGGACGTGCTGGACGTGCTGACCGGTCTGGGCAACGGCTATGACCTGGCGCCGGCAGGGGACAGCCCCCTGCTGTTGGGCGGCGGCGTGGGGGTACCCCCTCTGTACCGTCTGGCCAAGGACCTCATCGCCGCCGGCAAGACGGTGACGGTGGTGTTGGGCTTCAACACCGCCGATGAGGTGTTTTACGAGGACGAGTTCCGGGCACTGGGCGCTCAGGTGACGGTGACTACCGCCGACGGCACCCGGGGGGTCAAAGGATTTGTGACCGACGCTCTGCCTACCCAATACAGTTATTTCTACACCTGCGGTCCGGAGCCTATGCTCCGGGCGGTGTATAAGGCCACTGCTACCTCCGGTCAGTTCAGCTTTGAGGAGCGTATGGGCTGTGGTTTCGGCGCGTGCATGGGATGCTCCTGCAAGACCATCACCGGCTATAAGCGCATCTGTAAGGAAGGTCCGGTACTGCAAAAGGAGGAGATACTGTGGGACGCTTAAGTGTTAATCTGTGCGGTATCCCGATGGATAACCCGGTTATCCCGGCTTCCGGCACCTTTGGTTTCGGCTATGAGTTTGCCGAATTGTACGACATCAACGAGCTGGGCACCTTCTCCTTTAAAGGCACCACCAAAGACCCCCGGTTTGGCAATCCCACCCCCCGTATTGCGGAATGTACCGCCGGTATGATCAATGCGGTGGGTCTGCAAAATCCCGGCGTGGACAAGGTGATTGCGGAGGAACTGCCCAAGCTCAAGACCTGCTTCCATAAGCCAGTGATGGCCAACGTCAGCGGCTTTGCGGTGGAGGATTACGCCTATACCTGTCAGCGGTTGGATGCTGAGGAGCAGGTGGGTTGGCTGGAGGTCAACGTCAGTTGCCCGAACGTCCACGGTGGCGGTATGTCCTTTGGCACCCAGCCGGAGGCCGCCGCCCAGGTGGTCCGGGCGGTCAAGGCGGTGACCACCAAGCCTGTGATCGTAAAGCTGAGCCCCAATGTGACGGATATTGTGTCCATTGCCAAAGCTTGTGAGGATGCCGGTGCTGACGGCATCAGTCTGATCAATACCATGCTGGGCATGCGGATTGATCTTCGTACCAAGAAACCAGTGATTGCCAACACTATGGGCGGTTTCTCCGGACCTGCCATTTTCCCGGTGGCAGTTCGCATGGTCTATCAGGT
>JAZRMD010000192.1:0-2263 GCA_045647285.1 Acutalibacteraceae bacterium | reverse complement strand
GGGACGGCGCAGCAGCTCTGCCAGACGGATGCCGGTAGACACCGGGGTGGTCCCCCGGCTCTGCAACAGGCGGTTGAGCGCCTCGCTGGGGGGTAACACCGTATCCTCCAGACGGCGGCGTTCCTCCTGCATGGCGGTCTGCCGGGCGGTGTAATGGGCCCATCGCTCATCATCCACCAGACCGGCCGCCCGGCCCAAGGGGGTCAGCCGCCGGTCGGCGTTATCCTGCCGCAACACCAGACGGTATTCGCTGCGGCTGGTCATCATGCGGTAAGGGTCCATACACCCCTTGGTGGTCAGGTCGTCGATCAAGGTACCAATATAACTGGAGGCTCTGTCCAGAATCAGCGGCTCCCGGCCCAACAGCTTAAGGGCCGCATTGGCACCGGCCACCAACCCTTGGGCGGCGGCCTCCTCATACCCGGAGGAGCCGTTAAACTGTCCGGCGCCGTACAGACCGGGTATCTCCTTAAACTCCAGCGTCACCCCCAACTGCAAGGGGTCCACGCAATCGTACTCTATGGCGTAGGCCGGGCGCAGTACCTGCACCTGTTCCAACCCGGGGATGGTGCGCAAAAAGGCCATCTGCACGTCCACCGGCAGGCTGGAGGACAGCCCTTGCAGGTACATTTCCTCCGTGTTTCGCCCACAAGGCTCAATAAACACCTGATGCCGTTCCTTATCCGCAAACCGCACCATCTTATCCTCAATAGACGGACAGTACCGGGGTCCGATCCCCTCGATCTGACCGCTAAACAAGGGGGACCGGTGGAGGTTATCCATAATCACCCGACGGGTATCCGCACCGGTCCAGGTAATGTGACAGGGCAATACGTTCTGTAGGGGGCGGTCGGTTTCAAAGGAAAAGGGAATCACCGGCTCTTCCCCATCCTGCTGTTCCAGATGGGTAAAGTCAATGCTCTGCCGCAATACCCGGCTGGGGGTCCCGGTCTTAAACCGGCGCAACTGCACCCCCAACTGCCGCAGGGACTCGGATAACTGCGCCGCCGGGAACATCCCGTCCGGACCGCTGTCGTAGGACACATCCCCCACGTACACCTTGCCCTTAAGGAAGGTGCCGGTGGCCAACACCACCGCCCGGGCGGTGTAGGACACCCCCAGCCGGTCGGTCAGCCGGTAGCCACCGTCCTCCAGACGCTCTAAGGTCACGATCTCCCCTTGGCGCACCTGCAGATGGGGGGTGGATTCCAGCCGGTGTTTCATATACGCCGCATACTCCCGGCGGTCGATCTGCGCCCGTAGGCTGTGTACCGCCGGACCCTTGCCCCGGTTAAGCATCCGGCTCTGCAACAGGTTTGCATCAGCCGCCCGGCCCATCTCACCGCCCAAGGCGTCGATCTCCCGTACCAGGTGCCCCTTGGCGGTGCCGCCAATGGACGGATTGCAGGGCATATTGCCTATCCAGTCGAGATTGATGGTAAACACCGCCGTTTCGCACCCCAGACGGGCCGCCGCCAGTCCGGCTTCGATACCGGCGTGTCCGGCACCGATCACCGCCACGTCCACCGCCGCTTCTATATACGTCATAGGTCCTGTCCCTTCTTCCTGTGGGGTTTTTTAAAGGAAAAATTCGGGTTTTTGTGGAAAAACCCCCGATTTTCCGGCATTTTCCGGTTTTCCACCGGATTGTTCACTTTTCCACAAGGGTTTTCCACACATTCGTGAAAAACCCCCTTTTTTCTATACGATTCGTCATTCTGCCGTTCCGATTATTACACAATTTCCACGAGGTTTTCCACCGTAATCCCGTAAAAATCCCGTGGTTGTGGGGTTTTGCCGGTGGAAAAGCCGAAATTTTACCTAAAGTTTTCCACAATGGCGTGGGAAAGGATATTACAATCTGTAATTGTCCGTATTCCCTCGTATAACGGTCGGTTACAGTTAAACACCGGGTATAGATTACCTTAATCTATACCCGGTGTAATGCTTATTCCTGGGTGGCGGTGGTTTCTTCTTCCGGGACTTGCTCATCCGGGGCGCCGTCATCCTCGGGATGGGCGGTTGCCTCCCCTTCCTCGTGGGCGGTCTTGGCGATGGACACCACCCGGATGCCCTCCTCCATACGCATAACACGCACGCCCTTGGAGATACGGCTGCACTGGCGAATCTCGCCAATAAGCATACGAATCATCACGCCGCCGGAGGAGATGAGTATCAGGTCCTCCTGGGTATCCACGGCCATAATGCCCACCACGGCGCCGTACTTATCGGTCTGGTAGTTGGTCAGACCCTTACCGCCACG
>JAZRMD010000191.1:0-4452 GCA_045647285.1 Acutalibacteraceae bacterium | reverse complement strand
CCTACGGCGTGGTGTGTATGAGTGGCAACCGCAAAGAGTTGTCCCTCAAGCGATTGGTGGTCAACCCCGGCATCATCGGTGTGTTGCTGGGCCTTACCGTGTTTCTGTGCCGCATTCCCTTGCCGGCGGTGGTGTTGGATGCGGTGGGGCACATCGGTGCCCTCAACACCCCCATCCCTATGATTATTGTGGGTTACTATCTGGGGCAGACCGATCTGCTGGACGCCCTGCGTGACCGGCGCAGCTATCTGTGTATGGTCATCCGTCTGGTGGGTATGCCTCTGGTGGCGTTGGGTCTGTTGCTGTTGTGCGGCGTACGGGGCAACCTGCTGACCTCCATTATGATATGCGTGGCTACCCCGGTAGCCACCGCCTGCACCATGTTTGCCACCCGGTATGACCGGGACCCCCACCTGTCGGTCAATCTGGTGTCCTTAAGCACCCTGTTTTCCATCGTTACGATGCCCCTTATGATTGCCCTGACCAATTATCTGGGCAATAGTGTATAAAAAGGAGTGTATAATATGAGTCGTGTTGGTAACCCTTACGACCCTGCGTTGCAGGTTGAAACCACCCTGACCGAAACGGACATTGTGTGGTACGATGCCGCCAAGGCCCCCTTCCGTCACTTTGGCGAATGTATAGAGGGCCTTCCGTTCCGCCGTATTCCGGCCGAGGTGGCTCAGCAGGTCAGCCCCGGCGTGGTATGGCACGGCGACCATGCCGCCGGCGTACGCCTGCGGTTTGCTACCGATTCCCCGTATATTGCGTTGCAGGTCAAGTGGCCCTATCTGGACCATATGCCCCACTTTGCCATCACCGGCTCCTGCGGTCTGGACCTGTATACCTGCCGTCAGGGCTCCCAGCGGTACGAGGGCACCTACATCCCTCCCGTGGACGCCACCAAGGGGTTTGAGAGCATCCAGTACGTGTCCGGTGGTATGACCGAATATGTCCTCAACCTGCCGCTGTACAACCCGGTGGACGAGTTGTATATCGGCATTAAGGACGGTTACACCCTCACCGCCGGTACGGAAACCTACCGTAACGACCTGCCGGTGGTATTCTATGGGTCCTCCATCACCCAAGGGGGATGCGCTTCCCGTCCCGGTAACTGCTACCAGAACGTGCTGTCCCGTCGGTTTAATATGGATTATGTCAATCTGGGTTTCTCCGGCAACGCCAAGGGAGAGGATGCGATGTGCGATTACATTGCCGGTCTTAAGATGGCCGCCTTCGTCAGCGACTACGACTACAACGCCCCCACGCCGGAGCATCTGGAGAATACCCACTTTAAGCTGTACCAGACGGTCCGCAGACAGCATCCCGACCTGCCTTACGTGATGGTGTCCCGCCCGGATTTCACCTTTACGGTGGATATGCATAAGCGCTTGTCCGTGGTGGCGGAAAGCTATCGCCGGGCTATTGCTGCCGGCGATAAGAACGTGTACTTCATCAACGGTTCCCACTTTTATCACGGTGATATGGCGGACAGCTGTACGGTGGATGGCTGTCACCCCACCGATCTGGGTTTCTACTTTATGGCCGACGGTATGTCGGCGGTTATCAAGCATATCTTACATACTCTGTAACGATCGGAAAGGAGCGCCCCTATGACCCTGCACGGATTGCAAAAGATGACCCTGCTGGACTACCCCGGTCGGGTGGCGTGTACCCTGTTTACCTTTGGGTGCAATCTGCGCTGTCCCTTCTGCCACAACGCCGGTCTGGTGACCGACCCCGACCCCTCTGCCGCTATAGATGAGCAGGAGGTCTTACGGTTCCTTTCCAACCGCCAAGGGCTGTTGGACGGGGTGTGCATCACGGGAGGCGAACCGTTGCTGCAGCCGGATATAGCGGATTTTCTGCGCCGGGTGAAGGCGTTGGGGTATCCGGTAAAGCTGGACACCAACGGCTGTTATCCCCAGGCGTTGCGCCGGGTGGTGCAGGAGGGCCTGGTGGATTACGTGGCTATGGATATCAAGAACAGTCCGTCCTTGTATCCGACCATGGTGGGTCTGCCCGGCTTTGACGTGACCCCGGTGCAGGAGAGCGTACGCTACCTGCTGGAAGGTCACGTGGAATATGAATTCCGTACCACCGTTGTGAAGGAGTTTCACACCGTCGCTTCCATCCGGGAGGCGGCCCGATGGATCGCCGGCGCCCCCCGATACTACCTGCAAGGCTTCGTGGACAGCGGAAACCTGATAGGACAAGGCCTGACGGCCCCCACTCCGGAAGAGATGGAGGAGATGGCCGCTGCCGCCCGGGAATTTGTAAAGGAGACCGCTTTACGCGGAGTGTGAAAAATCGTCAAAAAACCACAAGATATTGTGTTTTGACTCTTGACAGCCACCAATATATGCTGTATACTGTGTAAGCAACGCCGTATACGGCATATTTTTTTGACTACTTATATTTGAGGAGGAGAGCGTATGTATACTGTCATTAAGCGTGACGGCAAGGTCGTGGATTTTGACCTGTCCAAGATTCGCGACGCCATTATCCAGGCATTTGACGCCTGCGAGAAGCAGTACAACCCCGATACCATTGATTTTCTGGCCCTGAAGGTGACGGCGGACTTTGAGCCTAAGATCACCGACGGCAAGATCGCCGTGGAGGCCATTCAGGATAGCGTTGAGTCGGTGCTGATCAAGGCCGGATACGACGAGGTATCCAAGGCGTACATCCTGTACCGTAAGCAGCGCGAGAAGCTGCGCAACCTGGGCTCCACCCTGCTGGACTACAAGAACGTGGTGGACAACTACCTGCACATCAACGACTGGCGTGTGAAGGAGAATTCCACCGTCACCTACTCGGTGGGCGGTCTTATCCTGTCCAACTCCGGTGCCATCACCGCCAACTACTGGCTCAGCGAAGTGTACGATGAGGAGATCGGCAACGCCCACCGCAACGCCGACCTGCACATCCACGACCTGTCTATGCTGACCGGTTATTGCGCCGGTTGGTCCCTCAAGCAGCTTATTCAGGAGGGCTTGGGCGGCGTACCGGGCAAGATCACCTCTGCGCCGGCCAGCCACCTGGCGACCCTGTGTAACCAGATGGTCAACTTCCTGGGTATTATGCAGAACGAGTGGGCCGGCGCCCAGGCGTTCTCCTCCTTTGACACCTATCTGGCTCCCTTCGTTAAGGTGGACAACCTGACCTACGACCAGGTCAAGAAGTGCCTGGAGAGCTTTATCTTCGGCGTCAACACCCCCTCCCGTTGGGGTACCCAGGCGCCCTTCTCCAACATCACCCTGGACTGGGTGGTGCCGGCGGACCTGGCGGAACTCAACTGTATCATCGGCGGCAAGGAAGCCGATTTCAAGTACAAGGATTGCCAGGCCGAGATGGATATGGTCAACAAGGCCTTCATTGAGATCATGATCGAGGGCGACGCCAACGGCCGCGGTTTCCAGTATCCCATTCCCACCTATTCCATTACCCGGAACTTTGATTGGTCGGATACGGAGAACAACCGCCTGTTGTTTGAGATGACCTCCAAGTACGGCACCCCTTATTTCTCCAACTACATCAACTCCGACATGGAGCCCTCCGACGTGCGTTCTATGTGTTGCCGTCTGCGTCTGGATCTGCGCGAACTGCGTAAGAAGTCCGGCGGCTTCTTCGGTAGCGGTGAGTCCACCGGCTCGGTGGGTGTGGTCACCATCAATATGCCCCGTATCGCCTATCTGGCCACCGATAAGGAAGACTTCTACAAGCGCCTGGATAAGCTGATGGATATCGCTGCCCGTTCTCTTAAGGTCAAGCGTACCGTCATCACCCAGTTGCTGGAGAACGGCCTGTATCCCTACACCAAGCGGTACCTGGGCACCTTTAACAACCACTTCTCCACCATCGGTCTGGTGGGCATGAACGAGGTGGGTCTCAATGCCAAGTGGCTGCGTATGGATATGACCCATAAGGAGACCCAGGACTTCACCGCCGAGGTGCTCAACCACATGCGTGAGCGCCTGTCCGACTACCAGGAGATGTACGGCGATCTGTACAACCTGGAAGCCACCCCGGCCGAGTCCACCGCTTTCCGTCTGGCTAAGCCCGACGTCAAGCGCTTCCCCGACATCATTACTGCCGCCAAGAGCGAGGACGATGCGCCCTACTACACCAACTCCTCCCACCTGCCGGTAGGCTACACCGAGGACATCTTCTCCGCCCTGGATATTCAGGACGAGCTGCAGACCCTGTACACCTCCGGTACCGTGTTCCACGCCTTCCTGGGTGAGAAGCTGCCCGACTGGAAGGCTGCCGCTACTCTGGTCCGGAAGATCGCCGAGAACCACGAGCTGCCCTACTACACCGTGTCCCCCACCTACTCCGTCTGCGCCGACCATGGCTACATTGCCGGTGAGGAGTACACCTGCCCCGTCTGCGGCAAGAAGACCGAGGTCTACAGCCGCATCACCGGCTACTACCGTCCGGTGCAGAACT
>JAZRMD010000190.1:0-6609 GCA_045647285.1 Acutalibacteraceae bacterium | reverse complement strand
ACGCGAATCTGGTGGGTGCGTCCCGTCTCTAGGCGCACCCTGAGATGGGTAAAACCAGGAAATTCTTCCAGCACCTCGTAGTGCGTTACGGCAGGTTTGGAATTGGTGGCAATCACCGCCATTTTCTTTCTTTGGGAGGGGTGACGACCGATGGGGGCATTAATGGTGCCGGCTGCATTCTGCAAATGGCCGACAACCACCGTTTCATACACACGCAAAAAACTATGCACTTTGATCTGCTCCGCTAAGCCTTGGTGGGCGCGGTCGTTCTTTGCTACCATAAGTAAACCGCTGGTATCTTTGTCTATACGGTGGACAATACCGGGACGCATAACTCCGTTAATGCCAGAAAGACTGTCGCCACAATGGGCCATTAACGCATTCACCAACGTGCCTTCATAGTGACCGGCGGCCGGGTGTACCACCATCCCCTTGGGCTTGTTAACCACCAGGAGATCTCCGTCCTCATACACGATATCCAACGGAATGGGCTCCGCCTTCACCTCGTAGGCAACCGGTTGGGGCGGCGTGGCCGTCACCCGATCGTCACAGCGAAGTTTGTAATTTTTGGGGCGCACCGCACCATTGACCTGGACCAGCTGCTGTTCAATCCACGATTGCACCTGTGTACGGCTCACATCCATACAATCCGCCACAAAGGCATCCAGGCGCTCTCCGGCTTTTTCTTCGGTAACCAGCCACGTTTCAGCCATCATTCTTCTCCTTGCTCTGCCTTTGTATACCCAAGAACAGGGATAAAAGGGATTCCCCTTCCCTCTCTTTAAAGCTAAACAGCAAATACGCGACCAGTAGGCAAGCGCCTACGACGACACAACAATCCGCTAAATTGAAGATAGGAAAGTCAATGATCTTAACATAGATAAAATCCACCACATATCCCAACACAATGCGGTCTATGAGATTACCGAAACCGCCGGCAATAATGAGAATACAGCTAATGCGGAACAGTAGATTTTGGCATAAACGGCTGCGTACCAATACAGCAGTCATAACCACCATAGCCAACACGGTAACCGGAATAAAGATCCATTCCCGGTGTTCCAGCAAGCTGAAAGCCACCCCGGGATTTTCACAGTACTGCAGTTCCAACACATCCGTCCAGAGCGCAACGGGCGGCTGGTCCTTAAGGTACATAACGGCGTAATATTTGGTCAATTGGTCAGCGCCTACCAACAAGGCGGCGACTATCAGTGAAATCAGTAAAGCCAAATGTATCACCTACCCGAAACAACGGACCGAAACCATACGCTTCGGCCCGTCGTTAACATTACTCGTCGTCTTCGTCTAAAGCAAATGCAGAAAAATCCAACCCAGACGTTTCAATCTCAGGAGCGTCCATAGCGTCCTGTGACGGGGCATCCACAACAGCCACGGGTGTCTCCTCCTGAGCAGGTGCCGTTTCAACAGACGGAGAATCGTCTTCCTGGTCGCCATCCAACACGCCAATAAGGGTCAAATGCTCCCGGTAGGCCGCCATCAAACGGGACTTAAACGTAGCTACCTCATTGCGAATACGCTTGAGTTCTTCCAGCTCCTCAGCGATAGCCGCCTCGGCAGTTTCACGCGCCTTACCGGCTTCTACCTCTGCGGCCGCAACGATCTCTGCCGCTTTTTCATGGGCCTCGGCAATGATGGTCTCGCTCATTCTCTGAGCGCTGACCAAAGCCGTGTGAATGCTGTCCTCCCGTTTGCGATAATCCATGATCGATTCCGCCAACACGTTCATTTTACGCTCGTTTTCCTCATTGGTAGCCGTTAAAGACTCTACCGTATCGGCACAAGCATCCAGGAAAGCATCCACTTCCGCCGTCTTGTAGCCACCTAAGGATTTACTGAATATAACGTCTCGAATATCTTGTGCCGTAACCATAGGTAATCGTCCTCTCTTATTCTCATATATACTTTCTGGCCGCAAAATGCAATCGACCTTTTTTAGTTTCCGGACCAATCTGATCTATAACAAAGCGTCCGCATCCACGCACAGAAATAACTGATCCTTCGGCAACGGTGGCCGACAAGGAAAGTGCCGGCCGATGGTCAACGCTGACCTGCTGTGCACGTATAAGAGACGCCGCTTGTTCCCGTGACCCACGTATTAGAGCCTTAACCACCGCATCCAAGCGTGCGGAAGCAATGGTATCCGACAAAGGGGCGTAACTGTGGCTCTCCGGTAAAATGCCGGAATAATCTCGTTCCACCCGTACCCCTTCGCCTCCGATCTTGTCAACCTGGTCGCTGACATAGGGAACAACGTCTGCCTTAAGACACACAACAGCGTAGCCGTCACCGCAAAGGATATCCCCTACCGCTTCACGGCGCAGACCTTGAGACATCAACGTACCCAATACATCCCGATGGGTCAAGGAACGCTCCTTGCGGTAATGAAATGCCACCGATTGCAGAGGAAACAAGGAGAGATCTGTCTCCATATAAGACGGAAAGACGCCGAGGAAGCATCGCTCAGCGTCTTGGTATCCGCCATAAAACAGCCAATTTACGTCCGTCTGTTTATGTAAAAACTCCTGCGCAATCGCCTGTTCTGCTTGGTCCAAAAAACCAATAAAATGGGGATAATTGCGCTTTTCACACAGACGCACCGTGTCCTCTATCCGAGATAAAAGCATGGTAGCTGTCATCAATCTATCAGAAATACAGACCGTTATTCTCTAACTCGTCCAGCAAATCACCCATCAGGCCCACGTTGTAGGGGGTGATGATGAAGGTGCAGTTGGCTACCTTCTTGATCTGACCGTCATTGGCGTAAGCCACACCGCTTAAGAAGTCCAGGATCCGACGAGCCACGTCCTTATTAGCCGATTCCAAGTTGAGCACCACGGTACGCTTGGCGTTCAGGTGGTCAGCAACGGTACTGGCATCGTCAAACCGTTCCGGCTTAACCAGAACGACCTGCAACTGAGCAGTTGCGTGAATATTGACAACCTTATTACCGCGCTTAGATTCCGCAGTTGTATCCTCTGCCTTCTTAACAAACTCCTCACCGGTGGTGATCTCTTCGTCTTCCAGTTCCTCGGGATCCGGACCAAAAATCTTTCCAATGAAACCCATACTATGTACCTCCTATATCAATATTGTCTTCTACCAAATATAGCGGAGCCGACACGAACGATGGTCGCGCCTTCTAAGATGGCTTCCCGGTAATCGCCGGACATACCCATAGACAACTCCTGCATGTATATATTATCCAACTTTTTGTCTCTAATGTCAACAAACAGTTGGAACATTTTCGAAAAAACTTGTCTTTTTTCATATTCTGTATGAAAAATGGGGGGTACTGTCATCAGTCCGCGCACACAAATACCGGGGAACTCGTGAATGGAGCACAGCAGTTTCTCCAACTCGTCAGCAGAAACACCGGACTTAGATTCCTCATTACCGGCATTCACCTCCACCAGCACGGAGGTAACGATTCCTGCCGCCGCACTTCGTTCGGAAATGGCGCGCGCCACCCGTTCGCTATCCACCGATTGTATCGTAGACACTTCACCGACGATCTGCCGCACCTTATTGGTCTGCAAATGGCCTATCAAGTGCGCATCCACACCGTCAAGGTGTAAATACGGTTTTTTAGACAAGAACTCCTGTACGCGGTTTTCACCAATACAACGTACGCCGAGGGCAATCGCCTGGTTAATGCGTTCCGGCTCCACCGTTTTGGTGACAGCCTGCAGCAGAACATCCTCTTCCTTGCGCCCGGCCAATGCGCAGGCATCGGCTATAGTCTCACGCACCAAAGAAAGATTCCCCTCCAGCACCGGGTCAATGGATGATCTTTCCTTCATATAAGCCTCTCCCTTCAACGATGATATCATCGTACAGTTTCAAATACCCCGGCTCGGTGCTTTCAGAACAAATAACATAGTCTGCCGGCTCGCTAAAGGTCTGGTCGATCTTACGAAAACTAACCACGTTACCGGAGCGAATATACACGCCTGCCTGCATATCATCCGCAATCACCACCGCGCGCTTGGGCACCTTAAGGCCGGTATGCCGCACCAACTGAATCTCCACCGTTTCGTTGCGAATCGTAGACAGCGCTTCGGACATATAGGCGCACCGGAATATAACGGCAAGTTTACCGTTGTTGTCCTTGCGACAGGACGCCACTTTTACCGGAATCTCGTCATCCGTAACAAAGGACATTCGCAAGGACAACGACGTACCCACTGCTAACGCATTGTAATAACTTTCCGGCACCACGCAACCCATATACCACTCGTAACCGCTAACAATCTTACCGCCTGTGAAAGCATCCACGGTGGGTTGTGCCTCCAACAAACCGGCAAGCTCCTCTACCGTCAGTTTGGTGGGGTCAACAGAGCCGAGCATACTCTCATAGCCGTCTATACGATCTGCAAAATATCCGGCAACCGGGGCAGTAATGCGAGATGTCGCCTTTTGGAATTGTTGCACCAAGGTCGCCCTCTTGTTTTGTAATTCAGCAATTCGAGGCGCAAGATTGACCTGTGTGCCGGTAATGATCTGCTTTTTGCTCAACAAGGATAACAAGTCCGCCTTACTGCGGTCGGATATACTATAACTACCGTCCTCCACGTCCATCACCAGGTCGTTAACAGTAGAAGCCAGCTGAGAACTAATGAGGTCAAGGGACAGATGCTCGGTTGAATTCTCCACACCGATGGCGCGAAGATCGGCTATTTGCTGGTCGATCTCCGCAATACGGCGTTCCAGCAAGCCATCGTCCGCCGATGCGTACACCGAAGCAATGACACCGCCCTTGGATACACGGGTACCGCTTTCCACCGCGTAAAACGTGTGTCCGTTATTGACCGCCGGTATTATCGTTTCCGAGCGAAACACCAGACCTTTGGTTTCAATGGATTCGTACACACTATGGACTACCGCCAATTCGGTGGTAACCGAATCAAAGATACTGCGATAGACCTGAAAACCAATGTACACCAACAGAGCAATTACCAATACAGCGGTGAGCAAACGATAGGATTTGTCTTTTTTTGCCGTTGCCATCACGCGTTCTCCTCACAAAAAGTAGTATAGATCCGCAAAGCCTCTTGCAGAAGGGCATCTTCATCGGGATAATCATCCACATACAACATCGTTGCCTGGGGCATACGCCGAAACCAGGACAACTGCCTTTTCGCATAATGTCGTGTCTGCGTCTTCAGGTTTTGTATCGCTTGTGACAGGTCACAGACACCATCAAAATAGGGTAAAAGCTCCTTATATCCAATGGCCTGCAAGACAGTTGCATCCTTGGATTGCGCCAATACCGTGCGCGCCTCATCCAACAATCCGTTATCCAGCATACGATCCACCCGTTGCTCAATGCGCCGATACAGCGTATCCCGGTTGCGGAAATTCAGTACCATCAAACAACCACAGTAAGGGGACGGTTTCCGGAGGGAAAGTTCGGCTTGTCGTGTAATGGTCTTACCGGTGGAATAATACACTTCCAACGCCCGAACAATACGGTGAATATCGTTCTCGTGCAGGCGAGACGCAGTTTCAGGGTCCACCTGCGCCAACTCCTGCAGTAAAACGGCCCCGGATTCATTGGCGGCACGCTGTTCTAACTGTTTGCGCAGATGGCTATCCCCCGACTGTTCCAACAATTGCCGATTTTCCATAAACGATTGGATATACAAGCCGGTACCACCACATAAAATCGGTAACGAACCTCGTGAAAACACATCCTGAAACGCCGCCGTTGCATCCTGCATATACCGGGCAACGCTATACTGTTCATCAAGAGGCAGAAAACCCAACAGGTGATGGGGAACCTCTTCCATCTCCTCCATCAAAGGACGAGCCGTGCCGATATGGACGGTATCGTACACCTGCATGGAATCGGCAGAAACCACCTCACCGCCCAGCACCCGAGCCAAACGGATAGCCAAACCGGATTTACCGGAAGCTGTGGGACCGGCCACAATGGGATACATCAAACGCTTATCCGCCACGCAGGTTACTCCTTTCTGCCTCTTTACGTAATGCGACCGAACTGCTTTTCCAGCTCCCGTCTGGTCATTTCCACACATGCGGGGCGACCGTGAGGGCAGTACCGTACCGCATCATCCAACAATGCCCGTTGCGCCAATTCCAACAATTCCGCCGGTTGACTGGTATCTCCGGCCTTGGTGGCGGCCCGACAGGCAGAAGAGTGGTAGATCCACTCCAGTTTGTTAGCCATCACACGATGACCGCCATCCGCTAGACCGGCGGCGATCTCACGCACGGTCCCCTCAACGTCCTCGCCGGACAGCATCAAAGGAAAGGAACGCACCAACACGGCACTTCCGCCAAAATCCTCCATGGAAATACCGGCCTGTGTTAACAAATCCAAATTTTCCAGTAACGCCGTATGCTCCTCACGGCTTACGTTCACCGTTACCGGAGTCAGCAACATCTGCTCATCCGCGTGCATATTTTCCATTAGCTTGTTGTACAGAATGCGCTCGTGGGTAGCGTGCTTATCAATAATGAACAAGCTCTCCCCCATCTGCGCCAAAATATACGTTTTGAACAACTCGCCTAACACCACAATATCCGGCGCTTGCTCCATCACAACCAAGTCGGAGGCCAAGCGGT
>JAZRMD010000189.1:0-7660 GCA_045647285.1 Acutalibacteraceae bacterium | reverse complement strand
CCTGCACCGCCGGGTTTTGCTCCTTAAGATACCGCCCTACGCCGGTGATGGTGCCGCCGGTACCCACACCGGCCACAAAAATATCCACCGCACCGTCGGTGTCCGCCCATATTTCGGGGCCGGTGGTGGTATAGTGCGCCTGAGGGTTGGCCGGGTTGTCAAACTGACCGGCCATAAAACTGCCGGGAATGGACTCAGCCAGACGCCGAGCCTCGGCAATGGCACCGGTCATCCCCTGCTCACCGGGGGTCAGCACCAACTGTGCGCCATACGCCTGCAGTAAACGGCGGCGTTCCACACTCATGGTATCCGGCATGGTCAACACCACCCGATAGCCATGTGCGGCCGCTATGGCCGCCAGACCCACGCCGGTGTTGCCGCTGGTGGGCTCTATGATGGTGGCGCCCGGCTGTAATCGGCCTTGCACCTCGGCGTCCTCAATCATCCGTTTGGCGACCCTGTCCTTGGCGCTGCCGGCCGGATTCATTCCCTCCAGTTTCACCAACAAGGTTGCGTCCAAATGCTCCTGCCGACCAATATGCGTCAGCTCCAGCAAGGGGGTCCCTCCCACCAACTGGCTGACCGATGTGTGCACCTTCATAGAATCCCTCCTTGGTTGGTATCATACCACCCACCCGGGTTGCTGTCAAGGTGAGAAGGATATCCATACGACATAAATTCTGCTTGATTTCCAGCATCATACCCACTATAATAGTAATAGACCTTGTCGTAATCCGAAAGGAGTAAGCCGCTATGCATCTGCAAGAGTCCGGCGAAATGTATCTGGAGACCATACTCATTCTAACCAAGAACAAACCCACCGTCCGCGCCATAGAGGTGGGGGAATATATGGGATATTCCAAGCCCAGCGTCAGCCGAGCCATGGGACTGTTGCGCGAAGGCGGACTCATCGCCGTAGACGAGGACGGCGGCATCTCGCTGACCGACGCCGGACGGGAAGTGGCTGCCAAAATGTACGCCCGGCACAATCTGCTGACCCGGTGCCTGATGCTGTTGGGAGTGGATGAAGAAACCGCCACCGAGGATGCCTGTAAGATGGAACACCACATCAGCGACATCTCCTTTGAGGCCATCAAACGGTTTGTAGAGAGTCACAAAGAAAACGGCTTGTTGACAAAATCAACAAGCCGTTTTATACTGTACTTAACAAACCATAGGAGGGTACCTTGTGCAAAGCCGCTTTGAACAGTTTGCTTACGTGATTTCCGGCATTAACCGGTACATACTGAAACTGCAACGGGACGAAATGGAAAAATACGGATACCGGGGGGCCTTTGCCCAATATTTGACCGTATTGGAGCGTCATCCCGAAGGGATGACCTGCGCCGCCCTATGCCGCCTGTGTGATAAGGATAAGGCGGCCGTGTCCCGTATCGTAGGAGAGATGGAGCAGAAGGGGTTGGTGACCCGGCAAGGGAACAACCGACGTCTGTACCGGGCGACGGTGGTCCTCACCGACGTCGGTCAGGTGGCGGCACGCTACGTGCGAGAACGGGCGCGAGCCGCCGTCAACGCCATTGACCCGGCCATGAGTGAGGAGGAACGCCGTATCCTCTACTCCCTATTAGACCGCATCGCCTCCAAGCTCCAATCTATGAGCCGGGATGGCATACCGGAACAGGAATAACGCAAAAGGAGCCGACTCATACGAGTCGGCTCCTTTTTCCTTCAGAAAGTGCCAAGCGATCAGTGTAAACAACGCCCGTTTCCTATTCGTTCTTTACACCATCGTCAACGGCATTGGGCACACGGCTAACAAGTATTAGCCGCACCACTTATTTTGTCTTTCCAAAGGTAGGAACAAAGCGCATTTCATTCTCGGCAGGTACGAAGTCAATGGTATCGTTGCTGACCTGGTATACACGAGCAAAGTCCACCAACTGTACTTCAAAGAAATCGTTAACGTTACCGCCGTACAACCCCATCCAATAGTACGGATTGTAGATGATCTCGCTGCTGACGCCGTTCGGGGGCGCAGTCTTTGTGCAGTAGCTGTCCTTACCGATACCGTTGGCAAACTTGATGGTCAAACCGTTGCGGAAAGCATCGGCAGAGGGGTGGGCGTCGTTAAGCAACATTTCGCTGGCGAGTTCACCGTCAAAATACACCCGCACATAATCGTAGGTCCAATCCACCGTTACGTGATGGAAGGTGTCGTAGTAATGCTCACCCTCGTTAGGCTCCAACCAACAGGGGGTCTGCAGGTTGGGTCGGCCGTACAGGAAGTTGCGCGTCTCACGGCCGTCGGGGTCGGAGGTGAAAGCGTGGAAGCAAGGCACGAACACGTCGCGTCCGTAGTTCTCGTACACGTCGCACTCCCAGTTTGCCTGGTCACGAGTGAAGGGGGACAGGGTATTAGCCCACGCCGCCGAACAGGCACCGTTACGGGTACCCATCACCATACGGGACTCCCAGATACCATACCGGAAACCCCACTTGTTGGCGGCGATAAGGCGACCGGCTTCCCAGCCGTGGTCATCCGGATCGCCATAGGCAGCCACCCGTTTCTTGGTCACCTGGAACAGATAATTGTTGCCGGCTGCATCCGCATCCACCCACCAGTTCTTACCATAAATACCGGAGCGATACTGATACATATCGTTCTTATCCTTTTCGCCGCCGGCGGAGGAATCCTTACTGACCTCCCACTTGGATTCTATCTCCTTGACCTTCTCTTCATCGCTGCCCTCATAGTCAAAGTTATCCATATAGGTCAGTCCGAAACCACCCGTCAAGGCAAAGTCCACGGTATCGTAGCCACCCTTATTCGCATAGTCGTAGTAGCTCTCATAGTTGCCGGACAAGGTGTAAGAAGCCATCAGCGTCTTTTTGGAGGCAAGTTCACTCAACAGCCGCACGGTACCGGCGTTGACTGCGTAGTTGGAGCCACCTTGCACCTCCAGGCTGGTACCGTCAATGCCGATCTCGTAATAGCCGTAATCCGCATCCAACATACCATCCGTTTCAAAACTGGTGTAATAGTTCTGCCAGTTGTTCGAAGTAAACCGTGTATCGTAAATACGCTCCACATTGACAGCACCGTTCATCGGGCCAATGCGGATCTCTCGCTCACCGCTGTCGGTACCGTTAAGGTTCATCGCCTTGATGGGCAGGATGTATCCGCACTTATCCAAAATCTCCTGCTGTACCGCCTCGGCCGCCCGTTGCACCATAAGAGAAGGATACCTCTCGGTGCGAATGGTATAGCCGGCAATATTGCCGCCGGGGAGGGTGTACACCGCATGCTCCGGCTTATGATAATAGTTATAATTGGCCGGTATCACACCCTTGTCATCCTTAACAAAGGTGGCGAGGAAATACTGGATCGCCGCTTGCAACGCATCGTCATTGACACCAACAATGTACAACTTTTTGCCAATGAGTCGAAGAACATAGTCCGCAGCGTTATCCGCACGGGCAGTCGTAATTTCCTGATAAATCTTTTTAGACTCAGGACGGGCATCGTACACGCCTACCACCAACTCACAGGGCTGTTCTTCACTGGTTTTAGCAACAAAAATCTCTGCCTTGAGTCGGTCCATCAGCGTATCGGCAAGCTGTGCGGCTATCTTTGTGTACCGGTTAGGGTCGCGCACGATGGTAAAGGCAAACTCATAGTTGTCAATAACCGAAACGGAGCCGTCATCCTTATTTCCGACCGCATCCGAATCCGCACTTTGGCCGTCGCTCACCAACACCTGTGTGGGCCTGGTCACGACCTGCCAGTTATCCGCCTCGTTAACGGTGGGAGCAGTAACGTCCAAATCGCTGTTTGCCCGGGCATCCAACTTAAGACTGATCACAATGACGTCCCCAGCCTTCACGTGCAGGTTATCGATGTCCGGATACGCCAGTTGTGTAACCGCCACACCGTCTGCGGCGGCGGTGGAGTTGCACAACGTACCACTCCACAGCTGTACGCTATTGGCCATAATACGGATACTTGCACTCCGTGCCGTGCCGTCCTCCGCTAAAAAGCCGGTTTTGACTCCAGCTACCTGCTCAATGGCAGTAAAGGTACCGCTATGGATGCTCAGCACGCCATCCTGCTGGACGGTGTAATGAAGCGCTTCCTCGGCACCTGGTACTGCGGAAAGCAACAAGCCGGCCTCGAACAGCGTTTCCCCGTGATAGGGCACCAACTCATGGGTTTTGGTGTTGTACACACCAAGGGAATTGCTACCCGTTTCGTTATATGCGTAAGCAAACGCACCTTTGGCTTGGGTGCCGGCACCGTTTTTCCAACGGCCGAAGCCGTACACCGCCCGGTCCACCCAAGCGCCCTCTCCATCCGCATACACCCAGCTCCACGCACTGTTGGCAATAGCCGACAGGTTGGAGGCCTGACTGTCCGCCGACATAGCCTGATTCATATCGTTGTAGGCAACGGCGGTGGTGTTGTCATCATAAACGAATATGGGGTTAGCCGCAACCACGAGCTGCGGTTCTTGCTTTTGCGGTTTCTCAATGGGTTTTGGCGTATTGCCGGCGCAGGCGGTAAAGAGCAACAACAGCATTACCAGTGCGCTCAACAGCGCAATCATCCGTTTTGTCATCATTCTTTACCTCCTTGCGCTTTTTTTCTTAATAGGATTGCGGCAACCACCGCGCCACCGCCAACCACAAGCACCGCCGCAACAACGATAACCACTATCGTCCACACAGGCATACCGGTCTGGGTGTCGGGTATCGTCTTATCGGGTGTGACCACGATGGGTTCCGCATCCTTGTGCGCCGGGCGTTCACCAATATCCAGCGGCTCCGGTACGTTCTGGTCACCGACCCATACCCGATCGGTGATGTACTCGGTCTTATACACCGGCTCCGGCTGTTTCTCTTCCTCCGGGCCGCCGATATCCACCACTACCTTGCTCCATTCACGCCAACGGGCATGGAGGGTGATAACGTCGCCGTTCTTGCCGATGACCGGAGTGGTCGCAATGTCAAAGTAATGTTCTCGGGCATAGTCTTCGTTGGTATACCAGCCCATAAACTCATACCCTTCCAGATAGGGGTCAATGCCTTCGTAGGGGACCAGGGACTCATTGAGCACCAACACATCCTCAAACGTATCCTTTGAGCCATTGGTATCAAACTTCACCAATATGTACTGGGGGGGTATCATCCGGATATCGTCCACATACATCTGGCTCTTGACACCTTGGGTGTGGTGCGTAATACCAAAGCGCAGATTGCCGCTGTGCTTACAGTTGGTGATGGGCAGCTTGATCTCTACCCACTGGCCAAGGGTGGGGCACAGGCTCTGACTAACCTCTGCCACCACATAATCATTCTTAATGAAATCGCTATCCTTGACAAAGGGAACATCCACCTTATCGTCCGGTACGCACGCCGCCCAGTAACTAAGATCAAAGTAGGCCTGCCCCTCCGGAATGAACACCATAAAGCTGAGGTAGTAATCCTTACCCTGCTCCAGTTTAACCGGATTGCCGGCACCGTCCTTGACCATTAACTGCGGACGCAGGTCGCCGGCGCGAGAAGTAGACTTGACCAAAATGGACTGCAGACCGGTATAACTCTGCGCATTGGTCACCGTGATGGTTTCGGTGGCGTTACCGATAAGAGAAAGATTTTCTCCCAGGGCATAATCTTCAAAGTTCATAGCCTCGGTATTGGTAGCGCCACCCGTACGCTCTTGTACCAAAAGGTCATCCACGTAGAAGGTCAACGCCGCATCCGAGGTGCCGGTAATGCCCAAACGCAGGGTGCCGGCCGCAGCGCAATCGTTAATGGCTACCAGCACATACTGCCAACCACCTTTGTCGGTAACGGTCAGCGTCTGAGGCTCCACTACTATGCCGGCAAGGGGATGACTGTCGGAGAAGGGGGTGTCGTCCCCGGCCGTTAGATAGAACTGAATGTCCGTATCCACCGCATCAGCAGGCACGCTCACATAGAAGGAAATATTGTACTTATCGCCCTTCTGCACCGTTATCTGCTCGCCGGACGCATCCGTAATGAGCATCTGCGGAGCCTTGTTGAGGTCGTTACCGGCGGTAACCACCTTCGCTGCATACTCGCCAGCGTGAGCGTCTTCTGTAGAAGCCGTGATGCTGGCTGAGTCGGTATTGATCGACAGCTTATCACCATCATTATAGATCTCAAAGCTCTGGGTATCCATATCGTAGGGCAACACCGTTTCCGTAACGGACAGATCGTCCAGATAGAAGCTGTGTTCGGTGTTGATGTCGCCGGTCACGCCAAAGCGCAAATAGCCGGAACGGGGGCTGTCGGAGATGAGTACGGTAATCGCCGCCCAGTTACCCTGAACAGGTTGCCCACCGCCCGAAACCTCGGTAAGCACGTACGTGTCCTTGCTGTTGTTTTTGCTAAACGGCTTCTCGTCCGGGGTGGCGGCTAACCAGTAACTAAAGGCATACTCATTGGAGCCTTCCGGTATGTAGACGTGGAAGGTAAACTCGTAACTACGTCCTTTGTACACGTAAATCTTATTGCCGCCGGCATCCCGTACCGTCATCTGCGGACGGGCATCGCCGGACTTTGCGAAAGAGGTAACCTTGGCAACGTGATCGCCGTTATGCGCGGCAATCTCATCCGATACCTCAATGGTGCTGGCGTTGGTATTCACATCCAAGGCCGTACCAACCAACTCGCCCTCAAAGCTCCACGGTCCCGTCACCGGTACCGGGGGAAGCACAGCCGCTTCCTCTACCAATATGTCATCCAGATAGAGCACGTGGGCTGCATTACTGTTGCCCGTGATGCCCAGACGCAGATTGCCGTCCCGCGGTGCGGTGACATTGGATATCTGCACCTTCTTCCACTGACCCAGCGTACCGGCCGCTACGGAGCCATCCGACTCGTCTACCAGGTCGGTAGCCTTAAAGCTGTCATCCGCATAGGCATCCGTGCTGTCGGTGGCAGCCAGCCAATAGAAAAACGTATTGCTGGGAGAGCCTTCCGGCATCATCACATAGAAAGAGATATTGTACGCCTTACCGGCGGTAACGGAAACGATCTCGCCACTACCGTTTCTCAGGACGATCTGCGGACGCCGTGCGGCGTGTTTTTTGCTACCCTTTACCTGCAAGGCACGGCTACCACTGTAATGCTCTGCATCCGTCGGCACCGCCGTGTACGTGTCGCTCAGCGACAGATTGACGTCCAAAGCATCCGTTTCAAAGCCCCACTCCGGGGTTGCCGGCGCCGGGGGCGGTGTGGGCTCGGAAACCGTTTCTACCAACACGTCGTCCACGTACAGCACCTGTGCCGCATTGATGTTGGCCGTGATACCCAGACGCAGATTGCCGTCCCGCGGTGCGGTGACATTGGATATCTGCACCTTCTTCCACTGACCCAGCGTACCGGCCGCTACGGAGCCCGAAGGCTCGTAGACCAGATCGGTGGTCTTAAAACTGTCATCCGTATACGCTTCTGCGCTGTCGGCGGCCGTCAGCCAGTACAGGAACCGGTTGACCGATGCTCCCTCCGGCATCATCACGTAAAAAGATATGTTGTAGACGCCGCCCTCTACCACGGACACCGTCTGACCGCTGCCGTTTCTCAGGACGATCTGCGGACGCCGTGCGGCGTCTTTTTTGCTACCGTTAACCTGCAAGGCACGGCTACCGCTGTAATGCACTGCATCCGTCGGCAC
>JAZRMD010000188.1:0-5727 GCA_045647285.1 Acutalibacteraceae bacterium | reverse complement strand
ATTTCTTCATAAAGGCAACCAGTTTTTCTACGCCTTCCACCGGCATTGCGTTGTAGATGGACGCACGCATACCGCCAACGGAACGGTGACCCTTGAGGTTGACAAAGCCAGCAGCGGTGGCCTCCTTCACGAACTTGGCGTCCAGTTCCTCGTTGCCGGTAACGAACGGCACGTTCATCAGAGAACGGTCTTCGGCCACCACGGTGCCACGGAACAGCTTGGAGTTATCCAGGAAGTCGTACAGCATAGCCGCTTTCTTCTCGTTGATCTTCTGCATATTCTCCAGACCGCCGATATCGTTCTTGATCCACTCCAACACCAGCTTCATCACGTAGATGGTGTAGCAAGGAGGAGTGTTGAACATAGAGCCGTTATCCGCATGGGTCTGATAATTGAACATAGTGGGGGTGATATCCATAGCCTTACCCAACAGGTCCTCACGGATGATCACCACCGTCACACCGGCAGGAGCCATGTTCTTCTGCGCACCGGCGTACAACATACCAAACTTGGATACGTCAATAGGACGGGACAGCACGCAGGAGGAGATATCCGCCACCAGCGGCACGTCACCGGTCTCGGGCAACTCGTGATACACAGTGCCGTAGATGGTGTTGTTCATACAGATGTGGAAATAGTCCGCATCCGGAGTGAAAGTAGCCGGATCCAACTTGGGTATGTAGGAGAAGGTCTTATCCTCCGAACTGGCCACCACGTTGGCGGCGCCGTAACGGGCGGCTTCCTTATACGCCTTCTTGGCCCACTGGCCGGTAATCACGTAATCCGCCTTGCCGCTGCCGGTCATCAGGTTCATCGGCACCATCGCAAACTGAGAGGAAGCACCGCCCTGCAGAAACAGCACCTTGTAGTTGTCCGGGATCTGCATCACTTCACGCAACAGAGCCTCGGCCTCATCAATAATGCCCTGATACACCTTAGAACGATGAGACATCTCCATCACGGACTGTCCGGAACCCTCATAATCCAGCATTTCAGCGGCGGCCTTCTGCAGTACGCTCTCAGGCAGCATAGAAGGACCTGCGGAAAAATTGTATACTCTTGCCATGTCTCATTCCTCCAAAAAAAATCCTCCGCACGGCGTACAGGTGTCCGTCTAATTGGCGGACAATCCCACGCACCGCAGGGGTTATTGTTCTCTATTCTATCCCCTTAAAATGGCTTTGTCAATAACTTACCGTAAAAAAGAAAAAACTTTATCAAAAATTTAACACCTGTTCGCCAGGGGCGAACAGGTGTTGTAAAAAACCAGGGTTTTCGTGCCGTTATTTACGCACAAACAGGATACCCAGCGTGTTGGGACCGCAATGGGCGGAAATGGTACAACCGGCACGGGTAATCAGAATCTCATCAAAGTGCTTGTAGCTCTCCACCGCCTCGCGCACAAGCTGTATGCGCTCTTCGGAGATACCGCTGTGGGTGATAAAAATACGGGTGGTATCAATATCGTCCCGGCTCTCCAAGCGGTCTTTAACGTACTCGGCCAGCACCTTATCCAACGGGCCACGATACTTCTTACCTACCGCCATGGTACCGTTTTCGTTATTAACCTCAATACAAGGCTTGAGCTTAAGCACGTTGGCACCCAGCATCGCCACCGCAGAACAACGGCCGCCCTTGTGGAGGAATTCCAGCGTATCCAAGATGAAACTGGATTCCACCTGCTTAACGAAGGTGCGGACCTCGTCCACGACCTGTTCCACCGGCAGTCCGGCGGCGATCCGTTCGGCGGCGGCAATCACCACCAGGCCCATACCGGTAGACAGGTTGCCGCTGTCAATGGAGTACAGACCGGGCGTATCCTCCGCAGCCATACGACAGTTGTTGTGCGTCACCGAAATACCGGAACCCAGGTTAATGAAAACCACATCGTTGCCGGCTTCAATAAAGGGAGTCACAAAATCAATATACTCAGCCATATTGGTGGCCGCCGTGGTGGGCAGCACCTTATGGTCGTCATAATAGGCGTATATCTTATCCGGAGTAATGTCCACGCCGTCGCTGTAGCTGTTGCCATCCAGATTGACGTGCAAAGGAAGAATATGCACGTGGTAGCGTTCTATCAGTTCCGGACTCAGGTCACAAGTGCTGTCAGCACATAAAATAATGGGCTTAGCCATACAATCGTTCCTCTCTGCATAATGTGTTGCGCATTGCCTAGCAATCTTGCTATGTCAACATTCTATCATAAACAACAAGAAAGTGCAAGGTGTTTCTTTCGGGGGATAAATATGACAAGATTGTTTCTTGCTTTTTCCACAAAATATGCTACAATATATTCATAGTTTGACAGAAAGGGCGAAGCGCTATGCAAGATATGGTCACACAGACCCCCATCACCACCACAGAAGCCCCTCCCCCCCACCATCGCACCCGTTGGCTTCGGGTAGGGTTGGTGGTGCTATTGGTGTTGCTGTTGACCGCTGCCAGCGTGTTTGGTGTAACCACAGCACTGGCTTCCGCTGAGCAAAAACGGCGCATCGCCTCGCTGGAAGAAACCCTGGCATCCCAGTCGCAATTACTCTCTGAGCAAGGCAGTCGTATCGCAGAACAGGAAAGCGCGTTGACCGCCAACAGTTCCGCCTTACAGGCGCAGGAGAGCAAGATCCAAGACCAGGAGAATAAGATACAGCAGCAGGAAAACACCATTAGCGAACTCAATCGCCAATTGGTTATCAAGAAAAACGGGCAAACGACCGCCCCCATCACCGTTCCCCAGACGGTACCGGGGCCGGACGTATCGCATCTAAAAGATCATAAACTGGTGGCTTTGACCTTTGACGATGGCCCCGGCCCCCACACGGATCGGTTGCTGGATGCCATGAAAGCGCGAGGGGTCAAGGCCACGTTTTTTGTGGTTGGCTCCCGGGTCAACAGCTACGCCTCCACCCTCACGCGCATTGCCGCTGAGGGGCACGAAATAGGCAACCACTCGGACAACCATCCTCAGCTGAGTAAACTCTCGCTGGCTAATATCCGTAATAATATGGATTCCTGCGCAAATAAGGTCAAGAACATTCTGGGGAAAGAGCCCACGGTTATGCGGTGCCCCTACGGTAGTTTTAACGCCAACGTGCGCTCTTATGCCGCCGACAAGCGGATTCCCATTATTCAGTGGAGCGTGGATACGGAGGACTGGCGGTACTCTTCCTGGTCTTCATCCAACGCTACTGCGCAGATCATCGCCAACACCTTCAAAACCGGCTACGGCGGTGTCAAAAACGGCTCCATCGTGCTGATGCACGACATCCATAAGAACTCTGTGGATGCCGCCATTGCGCTAATGGACCAGCTGGCCGCCCAAGGATACACTATGGTCACCGTCAGCGAATTGCTCGCCGCCCGGGAAAACAGCGTTATCGCCGGCAACGTGTACTATTAAAGGTATATTTATAAAGCAACGGCGTTATACGCTCGCCGTTGCTTTTTTAGTTGACAAACGAAGCGGCAGACAGTATAATAGATGACGCCGCACGGAGATGTACCCAAGTGGCTGAAGGGTCCGCACTCGAAATGCGGTAGGCAAAGCCTGCGAGCGCCGTCGGTGACGGATGCAGCGAGCAGGGTTTGGCGCTGCGGTCGAAATTCGCCGAGCGATAGCGAGAGAAGCGAATTTCGGGCACCGCAAGAGGACGACCACCGCCACGCTCTATTCTATTTTTACAACTTTATACGGAGATGTACCCAAGTGGCTGAAGGGTCCGCACTCGAAATGCGGTAGGTCGTTAATAGCGACGCGAGAGTTCAAATCTCTCCATCTCCGCCAAAAAAGGCCGGAACTTTGCTAGCAAAGTTACGGCCTTTTTATATTCCCATTACATTAGGACAGAATACCCATCTGGTCTACAGGGTACAGAATCTTAAGCTGATTCATCTTGCTCTGGTAGGCTTTCTGTTGGGCTTCCGCCATCAATTTCTGCTCCAGAGTGGCCTTGGCTGCATCGAAACTGACGGGCTGAGCCGGGTGCTTTTCGTCCAGGCGGATAAGGTGATAACCGAACTGGGTCTTGACGGGACCGGCCACCTGACCGGCTTCCATAGAGAAACAGGCCTGGTCAAACTCCGGCACCATCTGGCCATGGCCAAACTGACCGAGGCTACCGCCGTTCTGCCCGGAAGGACAACTACTGAAGTTCTTGGCCGCCTCCTCAAAGGTGATGTCGCCGGCCTGGATCTGAGCCAACAGTTCCTGCGCCCGTTCCTCGCTATCCACCAGAATGTGGCTGGCAGACACACTCTCTTCCCCTTGGAACTCCTCGGGATGCTCGTCGTAATACGCCTTGAGTTCCGCCTCGGTGACCCGCACCTGACGCAACAGTTTTTCTACGTAATAGTTGGCCAGCATCTCGGTCTTCATCTGCTCCATCTGCTGACGGAAATCCGCCTCGTGTTCCATCAGATTCTTACGGGCATCCATCAGGATAAGTTCCTTATGAATCAGCTGCTCCAACAGCATCTGCCGTCCCTGGGGATTATTGTATTGCTGTCCTCTCTGGCCCATACCCATCAGGGCGCGGTCCACATCCGCCTCGGTGATGGGATGACCGCCAACCACGGCGAGAACTTTACCGTTACCGTTCATATCTTAACTCCTCTTTCTTACAATTTTAGGTTAGTATAGCACAGCCCGGTCAAAAAAGCAAGACGGTATCCCTTGCTTTGCCCTTACAAATATGTTATAGTTATGTATGAATATGAAAAGAGGGGTGCTAACATGCGGTTGCGTGACTTAGAAATCAAAAACATCGTTATGCTGACGGTGGCCGGCATCATCAATGCCATTGGGGTAACCATCTTTCTGGCACCGGTCAAATTATACGACAGCGGTATCTCCGGCACCTCTATGTTGCTCAGCCAACTGACGCCGCCGTGGTTAAACCTCTCGGTGTTTCTTCTGCTCCTCAACGTACCGTTGTTTCTGTACGGCCTCAAACGGCAAGGCGGCTTGTTCACCGTATACGCCATTTACACGGTAGCCGTCTATTCGGTCACCGCTTGGCTGATTACCGATATATTACCGGTAGATGTGAGCATCGCCTCCCCTCTCGCCGGCGAAGACCTGTTGCTGTGCGCCCTGTTCGGCGGTATGATATCCGGTGCCGGCAGCGGCGTAGCCATCCGCTACGGTGGGGCTATGGACGGCATAGAAGTGATGGCCGTCATCTTTGCCAAGCGTCTGGGTGTATCGGTGGGCACCTTCGTTATGATATACAACGTCATATTGTATATTCTGTGCGGCATTCTGCTGCAAAGCTGGATACTGCCGCTATACTCCATCGTAGCCTACGCCGCCGCCCTAAAAACGGTGGACTTTATTGTAGAGGGTCTTGACCGTGCCAAATGTGCCGTCATCATCACCGGACATCCGGCCAAGATCTGCGAAGCGCTGTCCTCCGCCTTTGAGACCGGTGTAACCACCTTAAAAGCCAAGGGCGGTTATACCAATACGGATAAAACGATGATATACTTTATCGTCAACCGGTTTCAGGTGACCCGTCTGCGTACCATGGTACACGCCATTGACCCGGCGGCTTTCATCACCATCAGCGAGGTAGCCGACGTCTACGCCAGCAACAACCGATAGAACAAACAACCCTCTGTGCCGGAACGCCCGACGCAGAGGGTTGTTGCATTATCCGTATGATTCGGTGTGGAGGCGGATGGCAAAGGCGGCGTACTCGGAAAGGTACTGTCCGCGGCGGACGACTA
>JAZRMD010000187.1:0-4456 GCA_045647285.1 Acutalibacteraceae bacterium | reverse complement strand
ACGGTACCCTGTTGATTCAGCGTAGTCTGACGGCGGACGGTAAGGGGCAGAGCCGCATTAACGGTCGCCCGGCAACCGTGTCTGTTTTGCGCCAGATTGGCCGTATGTTGGTCAACGTCCACGGTCAGCACGAAAATCAGGCATTGTTACAAGCGGAGCGCCACGTGGAATATCTGGACCGTCTGGGAGAACTGCAGACGGTACGTGCCGCTTATGAGAAGGAGTATTACGCCTATTGCCGTATCCGTCGGGCCATTAAGGCGGCAACGATGGATGAGGAAGAAAAGGCGTTTCGTTCGGCGCAACTGACCCGACAGATAGAGGAGATCGACGCTGCCGCCCTGCAGCCGGGTGAGGAGGCAACCCTGCTTTCCCGTCGGGAGATGGCCCGTCATTCCGGTAAGCTGGCCGGTCTGTTACAGCAGGTGCGTGGGGCTATGGACGGTGACGAGGGGGATACCCTGGGTGCCCTCGGTCTGCTGACCGATGCGGTGGCGGCGTTGCATACCGCCGGTACGGTGTCGGACGAACTGATGGAACTGTCCTCTCGGTTGCAGAGTGCTTTGTACGATGTGCAGGCCTGCGCTGAGGAGGCCCGGCAAGCAGAGGAACATCTGGCCTTCGACGAGGAGGCTCTTGCCACCTTGGAGGACCGTCTGGCAGTTATCCAGCGCACGGTACGTAAGTACGGCTTGGATGAGGCCGACGTACTCAAAAAGCGAGAAGACCTGCAGGCACAGTTGGACGCCATCCGGTCCAACGACGCCTATCTGGAGGATTTGCAACGCCAGTCGGATGCGGCCCGTGACGCCACCATTGCCGCTTCTCAGGTGTTGACCGAAGCCCGGCGTCAGGCCGCCGTTCGCTTCGAAGAGGACGTATGCCGCCAGTTGGCGCTACTGGATATGCCCCACGTACGACTGGCAGTGTCCATAGAGCCCACCGCCTTGACCGCCATTGGCGGCGATAAGGTGGAGTTTCTCCTTTCCTCTAATCCCGGTGAGCCCCCCAAGTCCATCGCCCGTACCGCCTCCGGCGGCGAGTTGTCCCGTATTATGTTGGCGCTCAAGAGTGTATTGGCCGATGTGGATGACGTGGACACCTTGGTATTTGACGAGGTGGATAGCGGCATTTCCGGTCGGGCGGCCACACGTGTCGGCGCTATGCTGCGCCAGATCGCCGGTAACCGCCAAGTCTTGTGCGTTACCCACTTGGCTCAGATAGCGTCCTGCGGTCACACCCACCTGCAGGTGAGCAAAAAGGTTGTACAGGGGCGCACCTTTACACAGGTGGATGCCCTGAACAAAGAAGAACAGTTGCAGGAACTGGCACGGATCATCGGTGGCGAGGTTACCGACACCACCCTGTCGGCGGCCCGGGAGATGCTGGAGCGCTCACAGGTTTAATTCCCTCTTGACAAAACCCGTTAAATATGATTAAATAACCCCAATGGCAATGATGGGAATGCAGTAAGCGACACGACCCCCTTTTCAGAGACCTGCCGGTTGGTGCAAGGCAGGAAGGCCCTGTCGCCCAATTACCCCCCGGAGCCGCAACCTGAACCGCCCGTTTCGGCGCAGTAGGGAAGCCGTGTGCGCCCGTTACCGCGCCGGACACGACCGTTGTCCCTGAGGCACGTATGACGTGCGAACAGAGGTGGTACCACGATTGACTCATCGTCCTCTGCGGCTCACAGCCGCAGAGGATTTTTATTTACTGTAAGGAGAGAATGACTATGACCATTTATGACGAACTGGTTGCTCGTGGCCTCATTGCGCAGGTTACCGACGAAGAGCAGATTAAGGAGCTTATCAACAACGGTAAGGCCACCTTCTACATTGGCTTTGACCCTACGGCGGATAGTCTGCACGTTGGCCACTTTATGGCGCTGTGCCTGATGAAGCGTCTACAGATGGCCGGCAACAAGCCCATCGCCCTTATCGGCGGCGGTACGGCTATGATCGGCGACCCCTCCGGCCGCACCGATATGCGTTCCATGATGACCCCCGAGACCATTCAGCACAACTGCGACTGCTTCAAGCTGCAGATGGAGCGCTTTATCGAGTTTGGCGAGGGCAAGGCGCAGATGGTCAACAACGCCGATTGGTTGCTGGACCTCAATTACGTAGAAGTGCTGCGTGAGGTGGGTGCCTGCTTCTCGGTCAACAATATGTTACGTGCCGAGTGCTACAAGCAGCGTATGGAGAAGGGCCTGTCCTTCCTGGAATTCAACTATATGATTATGCAGTCCTATGACTTCTACCGACTGTTCCAGACCCACGGTTGTAACCTGCAGTTTGGCGGCAACGACCAGTGGAGCAATATGCTGGGCGGTACCGAGCTGATTCGCCGTAAGTTGGGCAAGGATGCCCACGCTATGACCATCACCTTGCTGCTCAATTCCGAGGGCAAGAAGATGGGCAAGACCGCCAGCGGCGCCGTGTGGCTGGACCCCAACAAGACTTCTCCCTACGATTTCTTCCAGTATTGGCGCAACGTGGGTGACCAGGACGTGCTTAAGTGCATCCGTATGCTTACCTTCCTGCCCTTGGAGGAAATCGACAAGATGGACGCTTGGGAGGGTAGCCAGCTCAACACCGCCAAGGAGATATTGGCGTACGAACTGACCAAGTTGGTCCACGGCGAGGAAGAAGCCGAAAAGGCCCGACAGGCCGCCCGGGCGCTGTTTACCGGCGCCGGCAGTAACGCCGATATGCCCACCACCGCCGTGGCCATCGGTGACGGTATGGGTCTGCTCGACTTGATGGTGACGGTGGGCCTGGCGCCTTCCAAGGGCGAAGCCAGACGTCTGGTACAGCAGGGTGGCGTGTCGGTCAATGACCAGAAGGTGACCGATCCGGCCGCCGTTATCACCGCCGCCGCCTTTACCGACGGCGAGATGGTCATCCGCAAGGGCAAGAAAGTGTTCCACAAGGTCACTTTGGCGTAATAGTTGTCTGGATAAGGCGTACTCCTTTGGGGGTACGCCTTGTTTTTTATGTTTCCCGGCAGATTCTTTAACGATTTCACATTTTAACTCTTTACATTGTGAAAGTAATCGTGTACAATAGATGTACTATTATGGGAACGGAGGATACTTCTGTGAACTATAAGATCAAGAGCCCCGAAGCGGATTTTTTGTTTGAGGCCATTTTACAGTTGCGCACCATGGATGAGTGCTACAAGTTTTTTGAGGACCTGTGTACGGTCACCGAGATCAAGGCCATGTCCCAACGCATTGTGGTAGCCAAGATGCTCAAGGATAAGAAGGTGTACAGCGATATCGTCAAGCAGACCGGCGCTTCCACCGCCACCATCAGCCGGGTCAACCGGTCGTTGGAGTACGGCTGTGATGCGTACCCCATGATTTTCTCCCGTATGGAGGAAGGCAAGGCGAATAAGGAATGAACGGCTACGGTGATTTTGCCGCCTTCTACGATGCACTGACCGAGGATGTGGATTACGGCGCCTGGGCAGACTATCTGTTGCAGGTGTTTTCCCGTCACGGCTGTAAGGCTGGGCAGGTGCTGGACCTGGCTTGTGGGTCGGGGAGTCTGTCGTTGGAACTGACCGCCCGAGGCGTGGACGTGATCGGCGTGGACGGGTCGGCGGATATGTTGGCGGTTGCGGAAGAAAAAGCCGCCGAAGCAGGGGAGAGTATTCTGTTTTTATGTCAGGATATGCGTCGCCTGGATTTGTACGGAACGGTGGATGGCGCGGTGTGTCTGCTGGACAGTTTGAGTCATATACTGGATACGGCAGATTTGGCGGAGATTTTCCGCCGCCTGGGTCTGTTTATTGCCCCGGACGGTCTGCTGGTGTTTGACGTCAACACCCCCCATAAGCACGCCGTCACCTTGGGGGACAACGCCTTTGTGTATGAACTGCCGGAGTTCCTTTGCGTGTGGCGTAATCGGTATTATCCTGCCACCGGTGAGGTAGCTATGCAGTTGGACTTCTTTTTGGAAGAAGAAGGCGCCTATCAGCGCTACACCGACGAGGTACGGGAACGTGCCTATGCCATGTCCACCTGGAAGCGTTTGCTGGCCGATGCCGGTTTTACGGTGGAGGCGGTGTACGGTGAGCGTGATTTTACCGCCCCCGGCGAGGATGCGGACCGATGGGTGTTTGTGGCCCGTAACCGGGCGATTTGTCAACGAAACGGAGAGTAAGATATAGTTATGGGTAAACTCATTCGCTGCCTGACTCGTGATGCCACGGTGATGGCGATGTTTCTGGATGCCAAGGATATCGTGTCCGAGGCGGAACGTATTCACCAGACCTCGGCAGTTACTACTGCCGCCCTTGGACGTCTGCTGACGGCGGCGTCTATGATGGGTGTTATGCTCAAGGGCGACCACGAATCTCTGACGCTGAAACTGGTCGGCGGTGGTCCTACTGGTACGGTGATGGCGGTGTCGGATAGCCACGGTAATGTGCGTGGCTACGTGCAGAA
>JAZRMD010000186.1:0-6930 GCA_045647285.1 Acutalibacteraceae bacterium | reverse complement strand
CCCTCCGCACCGCTGATGGAGCCAATATTGATAATAAGACCACTCTGCTGCTCACGCATAGGCTTCATAGCTGCGTGGGCGCAGTAGAACTGACCACGCAGATTGACCTCCAGACTCCAGTCGTACACCGAGATGGGCACGTCAACAAATTCGCCGGACACATTCAGCATACGCATCTCATCACCGCCGGCGGTGTTGAGCATCACGTCAATGCGCCCAAACGCCTCCAGACCGGCATCACGGGCGGCGCAGATCTGGTCGTAACTACGCACGTCACAGGGCATCCCGATGGCCCGTCCGCCGTCCTTGGCGTTAATCTCCGCCACCAGCGGCTCCAACGCCTCCATATTGACGTCGGTCATCACCACATTACCGCCGGCGGCGGCAAAACATTGGCAAAAGAGCAATCCCATACCGGATGCGGCGCCGGTAGCCATCGCCGTCTTGCCGGTAAAATCCCACGGTATCTGCATAGTATAAACCTCCCTTTCTGTTTGAGGTCATTATAAAGCAAATTCCATTGCCTGACAATGCAAAAAGCGATACGGTTTAACATTTTCGGTATTGTTTTTGCAAAAATATCTGGATTTTTTTGCAAATTCCGGTATAATGAAAGGGAAAGGAGTGTTCGCTATGGACCAGCTGGACGCCATCACCGTTACCCATATACGGGAAGTGATTACCGTTCCCTCCCCCAAGACACGCCCCCAGCCGATGGTCAAACGGCCATCCTTTGGACTGTCCTTCTGCACCGAGGGAGAGATACGGTACACCCACAAGGGCCGGGTATTCGTGTCCCGGCCAGACGTGGCTGTTCTGCTCCCCAAGGACGCAACCTATCAACTGGAACGCACGGTGGCCGGGCATTTTCCTCTCATTAACTTTCAATGCGCCCATTTTGCACCCGACACCTTTATCGTTATCCCTTTACGGGAACCGGAACGATACTGGCGGCGGTTTGCCCGGTTACAGCAGTATCACGCCGACCCCCGAAACCATCACCGGGCGATGGAGGTATTCTACGAAATACAGGCTATGATAGGGGATGAGCAACGAGGAGACAGTCTGCCCCTCCAACGGGCATTATTTTACCTGCAAGAGCATTGTAGCGACCCCCAACTGCGTATAGCCGACGCGGCGGCGCATGCCGCCATCAGCGAGGTGTGGTTGCGCCGACAGTTTGCAGCCGCCTACGGTATGAGTCCCAAGCAATACGTCCTGGACCGTCGGCTAAGCAAAGCCCAACAACTGCTGACCGAGGGGAGCCTGTCGGTAACGCAGGTAGCCGAAGAATGTGGGTTTGCCGGTATCCAGCACTTTTGCCGTTGCTTTAAGGGAAAAACCGGCACCACCCCCACCGCTTACGCCAATGAACAACGGCGGCGACCGTTATAGACCCGTCCCCGGCAGACGAAAATCCTGAATAATCCTCTCTATATCCGGAAAAATAAAAAAAGTAAGCAAAACCTATTGACAAACGGGGAAAATATGTTAAAATAATACCCGTTCCTGTGCATATTGCGGAATTGTGTAAAGGTAGCACGACAGTCTCTGAATCTGTTTGTCTAGGTTCGATTCCTAGTTCCGCAGCCAAAAATCCAACCCGGCTGGGTTGGATTTTTTATTTTTCTAACGGGTGAAATGCGCAAAACCGCTTGTTTTTTTTACGGGTCGCGTTATAATGAATTTCAGGAGGTGCCTGTGTATGAAAATGCTGTTTTTGGGGGACGTGTGCCCCACCGACGAGAGTCATTCCTTGTTTGCCTCTGGGGACGCCGACGCCCTGTTTGGAAACGTTAAGTCCCTGTTTGACCGCGCGGATTGGTCCTTTGTCAATCTGGAGTGCGCCATCACCGACAGCCACAACGCCATCAAAAAGTTCGGTCCCAACCTCAAAGCCCCTCGGCAGACTGCCCAGGCACTAAAACAACTGGGTGTCCACTGCTGTGGACTCAGCAACAACCACATCTTTGACTTTGGCATTGAGGGTATCCGGGATACCTTGAGCGCCCTGCAAGAGGTAGGAATAGAATCCACCGGTTTCGGCGCGGATTATGCGGATTCCCGAAAAAATTATATAGTGGAACAGGACGGGCAACGGGTGGCCGTCATTGCCGTGTGCGAACACGAGTATTCCTACGCGTTGGAAGACCGGATGGGGTCCCGTCCGTACGACGTGTACGACACCGTCGCCGACGTGCGCCGGGCAAAGGAACAAGCCGACCGGGTGGTAGTCATCTACCACGGCGGCAAGGAGATGTGCCAATATCCCTCCCCCCGTGTGCGCCGGCTGTGCCGGGTGCTGGTAGACAACGGCGCCGACATGGTGCTGTGTCAGCACAGCCATTGTGTAGCCACCTACGAATGCTACAAGGGGGCGCACATCCTCCACGGACAGGGTAACTTCCACTTTACGTGGTCCGGCTGGCCGGATATATGGTACAACTGTATGGCCGTTACCTACGACACGGTTACCGGACAGGCGGAGTTTACCCCCATCGTGGTGGAGGGCGCCGCCGTCCGCCTGGCTGACGAGCAAGAGGCCGCGGCACTCAACGACGCCTTCCGCCGCCGCAACGAAGAGTTAGCAGACGGCCGTTGGAAGGACGGTTGGCACCGTTTCTGCATAGAATCCCGGTATTACCTAGACCGACTGGCGTTGGTGTGCTCTCCCGACGCCACCCAGGAGCAGAACGACCTGTTTGGCCATTATCTGGACTGCGAAGCCCACACCGACGTGTATCGGGAACTATTCCCCACCTACAACCAGACCAACGAGAAGTAACCGGTAGAACACCTATCCTTTTTGGGGAGGTACACCAAATGTGTCAATCCATACCGCAACCCACCTTACTGGACTTTTATCGGGACCCCAACGCCGGATACAACGACGTAAACAACGACCGGGTACCCCTACAGGTAAACTGCGCCGGTCGAGAACGGTATCCGTATTCTATCGTAGGGTCCAGCTTGCGGCAGGACTACTATCTGCTGTACGTGGACGAGGGAAGCTTTGACCTGGACCGGCCGTTGCGCACCGTACTGCACGCCGGGGAGCTGGTGATCTTTGCACCGCAGATACACACCGGATTCCACACCCACGTGGAGCCGCCCACCACCCACTATTACGTGCATTTTACCGGATACGCGGCGGCGGACCTGCTAAGCCAATGCGGACTCAGCACCTCCACGGTGTATAGGCTGGATAATCGGGAACGGGTGGTATCCAAACTGGAAACGCTGATGAACACCTTTTCCGTCCGGGACGAGGTGTTTGACGCCGATGCGGCGTCCAAGCTTCTCTCCCTGTTGGTGGCGGTGGGACGGATGGTCTCGTCCCAACAAAGCCCCACCCCGGTGACCAAAAAAAGGCGGCTGGAACGCACCCTCAAGTACATACACAAAAACTATACCGAAAACCTGACCGTCCGACAGTTGGCACAGATGGAATACCTGAGCGAGAGCCGTTACCGTGCTCTGTTTTCCGCCGTTATGAAACAATCCCCCTCGGAGTATATTATCAACCTGCGGATGAACACCGCCTGTGAACTGCTGGAAAACTCCGCCGTGGATATCCGGCAGGTATCCCAGATGGTGGGATACACCGACCAACGCTATTTTACCCGGCTGTTCCGCAAACGGTACGGCTGTACCCCCACGGAATACCGCAAACGGCTGTAAAAGCAAAAGATCCACCTCGTGAGAGATGGATCTTCCGTTTATCCGTATAATTATTTGGACAACGCTTTCCGGCACTTTTCTTCCGCAGAGAGATAGGCCGAAGATAAGGAGACAACATCAGCAATAACGTTGATGAAATCGTACCCCATATCCGCATACTCCCGGATGGTTTCCGGACTTCCGGTAGTACCGGCGAACTTGCCGTACTTCTTGGCCGTCTCGGCGATCCGCCGTCTGGTTTCCGCAATCCGCGGATCGTCAAACACGCAAGGACTGCCGATGCCCTGGGAGAAATCCGCCGGACCGAAAAATATCATATCAATGCCGTCCAACGCACAAATGGCGTCTAACTCTTCCAGCGGCTCCGGATCTTCGATCTGGATCACCACAAAGCGCTCCTCGTTGGCCTGACGCATATACGTCAAAGGATCGATCATGCAATACGCAGCGTCGGCGTTTCCACCGTCAATGGGACGGCGGCCAATGGGATGGAACTTGGTGTAGTACACGATCTCCTTGGCTTCCTGCAGACTCATACAATGGGGCACCATAATGCCGGTGGAATCCGCTTCCAACGGATGAATATAGTCGTTATAGCTGCCCTTCGCCACCCGCGTCAACACGTCGCAATCAAAGTTCTTGGCGGCGCGCACGGCGTTTTCAATAAACGCATTATCGTTGGGCACGTGTTCCATATCCACCCAGATACAGTCAAATCCGCACATGGCCGCCAGTTCCACACCGCGGGGATCTGCAAAATTCAACTTGGCGGAAATCGCCACTTCCCCGTTTCTCATCTTGCGCAGTACGCGGCTTTTTCGCATATCCATAGTCACTACCTCTTTCCTTGTTTTTTTCATTGTAACAGAAAAAAGCGGTCAAGAAAACCAACCATCCGGACATTTTAAGGCCAAAACAGTCTTTACAGGAGAAACGCTATGTACAACAAGTTAACCGTTACCCATTCCGGCGTGTCCGTTACGTGCTTTCTGTTGGACGGCTTTTACGACCCGTCGGTCAAAAAAAGTCCCTTTCACAGGCACTATTACACGGAGATACATTTGATCACCGGCGGCACCGCCTCTTATCAGGTGGATGACCGCACCATAGATCTGTGCGACAATAACACCCTGGCCATTCCCGGCGGTCACTGGCATAACAACTTGAGGCACGACCCCACGGTACGGCACGCGGCTTTTTGTATAGACTATCCTCTGGAAAGCGTTGTGGTGTGCAAGGTCAACACGGAACTGATCGACCTGTTTTTGGATGCGATCGGCCGGTGTGCAACGAGCCGGCAATACCAGGAGATCCAACCGTACCTTTCGTTGGTTCTATTTCATCTGTTGCCGCAATCGCCTCTGCCTGCCACCCCTATCGGTGACCCGGCGTTTATCATAGACCGGTTTTTCTCGCTTAACTATCACCGTCAGGCCAGACTGACCGAGCTGGCCCAGATCCTGCGTCTGTCCGAAAAACAGACGGGCCGCCTGGTGCAAAAATATACCGGTCGGCCCTTTACACAAGCTATGGTTGCCTATCGCCTGTCTGCGGCACAACACCTGCGAAAAACCACAGATATGTCCTTAGCAGACATTGCCGCAGCCGTAGGATACCAATCGTATAATGGCTTCTTGAAAGCGTACAAAGCACAAGGCGATGAAACCAAGTGTCCGTAATGATTCTTGCTCAAAGAGCGAACAATGCTCTGTCTTACCCTCTGACAGAACCGGGACTCTTGTAGAAACAACACGCATCCCAAGGGGTGGGATGCGTGTTGTTTTTACTATCTTGTGTTTTAAGCAAAGTCCTCTGCGACCGCATCTGCCGTGTCCCGGGCCGTGCCGATGACAACCATGCGCTTATCACAAGCACGGCAGTATAGGCCGTAACGCTCGTCATAGCGTTTTTTGAGGGATTGACTGTCCTGCGATAGGGGACGGTCGGGCGTAGCCACGATCTGGTCAAGGGGACGGTCAATAAAATAAACCTTGCCGTTTAATTTGAGAAAATCTATATTCTCTTGCCGCAACACCGCACCGCCGCCGGTGGCGATCACCTTGCCCTGCAGGGCGGATACACGCCGGATAACCGCCGATTCCATATCCCGGAATCCGCTTTCGCCGGACTGCGCAAAGATGGCGGAGATATTTCCGTTTTCACTCTCGATGATATGGTCGGTGTCGATAAATTCTCTGCCCAGTTTTTCTGCCAACAGCTTACCAACGGTGGTCTTACCGCTGCCGGGCATACCGATGAGGACGATATTCTCTTTAGACTTGTAGATCTCGTGAAAGATTCCGTTGGCCAACTGTTGCGAATACGCTTCGTTCTTAAACTTTTCCACCGCAAAAATGGCTTGACTTACCAGCATATACAGACCGCCGCTGGCAGGGATGCCACGCTTTCTGGCTTCAATCACCAGCCTGGAACACAGAGGATTATACACCGCGTCAAATACGCCCTCCAGCGCAGGGTAGTCGTCCAAATCGATAAGGGCCGCATCATCAATATGGGGATACATACCCACGGGGGTGGTGTTGAGGATCACCTGGGTCTGCGACCGGTGCTTGGCCTCCTCGTAGGTGATGGTATCGCTTTTCTTGGTGAGGGACACCTTCTGTATGGTTTTGGCGCCGCAGGCTTCTGCTACCGCATAAGCGTTTTTAGAAGTGCCGCCATCGCCCAAGATCAGCACGTCCTTACCGTTCAGGTCAATGCCCAAATATTCGATATTGGCTTTCAGCCCCGAAAAATCCGTGTTATAGCCTTTTAATCTGCCGTTGTCGTTGACCACCACGTTGACGGCACCGATCCTTTGGGCAACGTCGCTGATCTCGTCCAGATACGGCATGACCGTCTGCTTATACGGAATGGTGACGTTGATGCCCTTAAATTCTTTGTTTGTTAAGAATGGAGCCACTTCCTCCGGTCGTAATTCCTGCACGCCGTAGTCCATACCAAAGTACTTGGTGTAAATTTCTTTAGAAAAACTGTGGCCTAATTTTTCGCCGATAATTGCATATTCCATCCGTATTCTCCTATCCCATGGGACTTTCTTGCATTGATTATACTACACGGCGGTGGATTTCTCAATAGTTAACCGCTGTAAAGACGGTAATTTTTTCACAAAGGGAACAGGCAGGTCGTGTTGACCTGCCCGTTCCCTTTACGTCGTTTCTTTTATTGTTCTTTGACCGTATTCCGTGCCGTTTCGAGCATGGTTTCGGCGAAGATGCCGTAGCCACG
>JAZRMD010000185.1:0-2797 GCA_045647285.1 Acutalibacteraceae bacterium | reverse complement strand
GGGTAGCCAAGTTGATACCGCAAGCGTTGGATATGACTCTGGACAAAGCCTTAGCCGCCACCCCCAAACTCCGGGAAGCGGTGGACAGCGATCCGCAGGTGCGCACGCTGATAGAGATGGCCAAACGGGTAGAGGGAATGCCCCGTAACGCATCCACCCACGCCGCCGGCGTGGTGATAGCCCCCCGGCCGGTCAGCGATTACGTGCCCTTGTGCCTTAATAAAGACGCCACCGCCACCCAGTACGCTATGCACAATCTGGAAGAACTGGGCGTACTGAAGATGGACTTTCTGGGGCTGCGCAACCTAACGGTCATAGCCGATGCGGAAAAAATGGTGCAACAGCACACCCCCGGTTTCCGTATTGCCGGGATTCCCCTGGACGAGCCCCGGGTATACGCTATGTTGGCCGCCGGGCAATCCGACGGCGTATTCCAGATGGAAAAAGGCGGATTTAAACGGGTGCTGATGCAGATGCGTCCCACCCGGTTTGAGGACCTGATTGCGGTCATTTCCCTGTACCGGCCGGGTCCTATGGACTCCATTCCCCGGTATATTGCCAACAGCCGTCATCCCGGGCAGGTGCAATACGCCCACCCCCTGTTAGAGCCTATCCTGCGCAGCACCTACGGGTGCATCGTGTACCAAGAACAGGTAATGCAGGTGTTCCGCCGTCTGGCCGGCTATTCGCTGGGTCGTGCGGACGTGGTGCGCCGGGCCATGGCCAAGAAGAAGCACGACGTAATGGAAAAGGAACGGCAGATATTCATCCACGGTCTGACCGATGAAAACGGGGTCGTAACGGTGGACGGTTGTGTGCGCCGAGGTGTGCCGGAAGCCACCGCCAACGCCATATTTGACGACATGTCCTCCTTTGCCTCTTATGCGTTTAACAAATCCCACGCCGCCGCCTACGCATTGGTATCCTACCAGACCGCCTATCTCAAGTGCCTGTATCCCAAGGAATATATGGCGGCGCTGCTGACCAGTGTGTTTGGCAGTACTAAAGTGGTGACCTATATCCGGGATTGCGAACGACTGGGCATCCGGGTGTTGCCCCCGGACGTGAACGAAAGCGGCGCCGACTTTATGGTGGTGGACGACCACATCCGCTTCGGGTTGTTGGCCGTGCGGAATATCGGCCGAGGGTTTATTGACCTTTTGACCCGGGAACGGGAACAGAACGGACCTTACACCGGGTTTTACAGTTTTTGCAAACGGTTAAGCGGCCACCGGGACTTCAACCGTCCGGCGGTGGACAGCCTTATCCGGTGCGGTGCGCTGGACGGTATGGGACTCAACCGCCGTCAGATGTTGCAACTAGCCCCTCAACTGCTGGACCAGTTGGATAACCAAAACCGCAACGCCGTAGACGGACAGGTGGGCTTCTTTGACGAGGCGGAGAAGGCCGGCGACACCCCCATCCCGGTGCCGGACGTCCCCGACCTACCCCTGCAGGAACGGCTGCAGATGGAAAAAGAGGCCACCGGCATGTACCTGACCGGCCACCCTTTGACCCCATACAAAGAACATATGAAACGACTCAAGACCGACCGGCTGGACCGTATCTATACCGCATTGGAAGAAGAAGGCGACGGTTACAAGGACGGCAGCAACGTGCGGCTTCTGTGCCTTATCAGCGCCATCCGCACCCAAAACACCAAGTCCGGTGCCTCTATGGCTTACGTGGCGTTGGAGGACCTGTACGGCACGGTGGAACTGGTGGTCTTTCCCAAGTTGTTGGCACAACGGGAATCCCTGTTACAAGTGGGAGGTGTGGTCCTGGTTACCGGGCGTCTGGACGTACAGGAAGAGCAGACCCTTAAGCTATTAGCGGAACGGATAGAGCCGGTACCGGAGCAATTGCCCACCCCACCCACCACGCCGCAGGAAAAAACGCCCTCTGCCAAGGCAGGGCTGTATCTGCGACTGCCCACCGATACGGGCGAGGTGTTTAACCGCACCAAAAAACTGTTGCAGGTGTTCGAAGGGGACCTGCCGGTATACATCCGCTTTGCGGATACCGGACGACTGGTGCGTACACCCCGGGACTGGTGGATCACCCCCGAATCCATTTTGCTGGAGGAACTGGTACGGCTTCTGGGAACGGAAAACGTGGCCAAAATCCAGTAAATCCGGATATTTAAACCTTGTTTTGTCAGGAAACTTATGGTATTATAGTCAAAAGACCATTAGCGAGGTGTACTATGAGAATATACGAACGATTGGACAAACTCAGCGAAAACCGTCTGCCCCAACGAGCCTATTATATCCCCTACGAAAGCGAAGAAAAGGCGCTGGCCGGCAACCGTTACCAGAGCGCTTACTACAAGCTGCTCAACGGCACGTGGGATTTTAAGTTCTACAAGCGGGACTTTGACCTGCCGGAAGACTTGGGCTCCATTGACGCATGGGACACCATTCCTGTGCCGTCCTGTTGGCAGATGCACGGCTATGAGAAGCCCCAGTACACCAATCTGAACTATCCCCATCCGGTAGACCCTCCGTATGTACCGGACGAGAATCCCTGTGGCATCTATCGCACCACCTTCACTCTGGACAGCCAATGGGCCGCCCGAAACACCCGTCTTGTGTTTGAGGGCGTAGCGTCCTGTGTGTTCGTGTACGTAAACGGACAGTACGTAGGATTCTCCCAGGGCAGCCACCTGCAGGCGGAGTTTGACATCGCCCCTTACGTAAAGGAAGGCGAAAACGTACTGGTGGCTAAGGTGTTGCGCTGGTGCGTGGGCAGTTATCTGGAGTGTCAGGACTTTTTCCGTCTGGCCGGTATTTTCCGG
>JAZRMD010000184.1:0-6874 GCA_045647285.1 Acutalibacteraceae bacterium | reverse complement strand
CGAACTGGAAGCCCGTGAATACACAGCCAAGGCCGGTGGCGGTGCCGTATCCGCCACCGTCAACGGCGCCCATCAGGTGACCGCCCTGACCATACAGCCGGAGGTCATTGACCCGGACGACGCCGAGATGCTGGCCGACCTGGTGATGGCGGCGGTCAATGAAGCCCACCCGCAGGCGGCGGCCAACGCAGAAGAAGAAATGGGGAAAATCACCGGCGGTATGAATCTGCCGGGGATGTTCTGAGAGAGGGCGTTATGGGATACACCATCGTACCGTTACAACGGTTGCAGGAACAGTTGGAGCGTCTGCCCGGTATCGGGCGCAAGTCGGCGGCTCGACTGGCGTTTCATCTGCTGACCGTACCGCAGGAAAGCGCCCAGGCGCTGACCACCGCCATACAGGAAGCCCGGGCACAGGTGCACGAGTGCCCCATCTGCTGTAACCTGACGGATACCGAGCCTTGCGGCGTGTGTGCCGACAGCCGCCGGGACCCGTCGGTTATCTGCGTAGTGGAGGACCCCCGGGACGTACAGGCCATTGAGCGCACCCGGGAGTATAACGGGCTGTACCACGTGCTGCACGGCACCATCTCTCCTATGGACGGCCGGGGACCGGAACAACTGCGCATTAAACAACTGCTTCACCGGTTGGAGGATGACCGGGTGAAGGAGATCATTATGGCCACCAATCCCACGGTAGAAGGGGATTACACCGCCGTGTACCTGTCCCGGCTGTTGACCCCTCTGCACATCAAAGTCACCCGTCTTGCCTACGGTATTCCGGTGGGCGGCGACTTAGAATACGCGGACGAGGTGACCCTCAGCCGTTCCCTTGCCGGGCGCAAGGAACTGTAACAACACGAGCGCCGTCTGTAACAGGCGGATCGGCCAAGAAAGGAGTATCCGCCATGGCGGAACAGAAACCCCGTAACAAGACCATTGCGGAAAACCGCAAGGCCTTTCACGACTACTTCATAGAAGAATCTCTGGAAGCCGGTATTGCCCTGTGCGGCACCGAGGTCAAGGCCCTGCGTCAAGGGGGCGTCAACCTCAAGGATGCCTGGTGCTCGGTGGTGGAGGGAGAGATGTACATCAACGGTATGCACATATCTCCCTACGAAAAGGGCAATATCTTTAACCGGGACCCCCTGCGTGTACGCAAACTCCTGCTTCATAAGAAAGAAACCATGCGTCTGTTTGGCCTTCTTAAGCAACAGGGGTACGCCCTCATCCCTCTGTCCCTGTACTTTAAGGGCAGTCGGGTCAAGGTACAGGTGGGGCTATGCCGGGGCAAAAAACTATACGACAAACGTGAAGACGCCGCCCGTCGGGATATGAAACGGGAGGCGGAACGGGCGCTGAAGGAACACAACGCCCGGTAACATCGAAAGGAGTTCTCTATGGAAACCATCATTCACGATCTGACCGTTACGGCTCTGTACGACCTGTCGCATACGCTGGCCGCCCCCTTACTGTCCGGGGTCACCTACCCTTGGGAAGCCTTGGACGGTCTTGGGGACTTTATCCGACAACTGGGAGAAACCTTGCCGGCGGAGGAGTACACCCATCCGGCGCCTACTGTCTGGATACACCGCACCGCCACCGTGTTTGACAGCGCCTATCTGGGAGAAGGCATCATCATCGGACCGAACGCCGAAGTGCGGCACGGCGCCTTTCTGCGTGGCAACGCCTTGGTGGGTGCCGGGGCGGTGGTGGGCAACTCCACCGAACTCAAGAACGTTATCCTCTTTGACGGGGTGCAGGTGCCCCACTACAACTACGTGGGGGACTCGGTGCTGGGATACAAGGCCCATATGGGCGCCGGTGCCATCACCTCCAACGTTAAGAGCGATAAGACCCCGGTGACCATCCGCACCCAGGACGCAGTAGTGGAAACGGGACGCAAAAAATGCGGTGCCATGCTGGGCGACCACGTAGAGGTGGGGTGCGGCAGCGTGCTCAACCCCGGCACGGTCATCGGTGCCCACAGCCGGGTGTATCCCCTATCCAGCGTCCGGGGCGCCGTCCCGGCCAACAGCATCTATAAGAAGCAAGGCGAGATCGCCCTGCAACGGTAAAGACCGTTGCAAACAGTTATTTTTTAAGCAAGGAGTTCTTTTGGTATGCGTTTTTGCGGTTATCACACTCACACCACCTTCTCGGACGGCAAGAACACCGCCGAGGAGATGGTACAGGCGGCCATCCGCCTGGGAATGCCGGCATTGGGCATCTCCGACCACAGCGACACCCCCTGCGATCCGTCCTATTGTATGAAAAAGGAGCAATATCCCCTGTATCTGGCGGAACTGGACCGGCTGAAAGAGAAATACGCCGACCAGATCACCCTCCTGCGCGGATTGGAGCTGGATTACGACTCGGATATGGCCATCACCGACCGGTTGGACTACTACCTGGGGTCGGTACACTACCTGATCTTTGACGGACGGGTATACGCCATTGACCACGCCCGGGACATTCAGCAGGAATGTATTGCCCGGGAGTTCGGGGGGGACATCCACGCCTTCTGCCAATGCTATTACGACACGGTGGTCAAGCATATCCGCCGGTGCAAACCCACCATTGTGGGGCACTTTGACGTGATTACCAAGTTTAGTCTTATTGACGAAGAGGACCCCACCTACCAATCCATCGCCGCCGAGGCGCTGGAAAAGGTGGTGGAAGTAACCCCCGTAGTGGAGGTCAACACCGGTGCCATCTCCCGAGGATGGCGCAACCGCCCCTATCCGGCAGATTTTCTGCTCAAGCGGTTACGGGCGTTGGGCGGTCAGGTCATTCTGGGGGCGGATACTCACGCCGCCGACACCATTGACTGCCACTTCCCCCAGTCGGTGGACATCATTAAGGCCGCCGGGTTTGACCATCTGCTGACCCTCTGGCCGGACGGTTTTCATAAGGAAAGGCTGTAAAAAACGAAAAAACCGACACGCAGCGTTGAACAGGCCGAAACTGTGCGGACAGCACAAAAAGAGCCCCTTTTATAGGGAAATAATACGTAAGCAACAAACGGACTTCGTTGTTCCAGCGAAGTCCGTTTTGTTTTTTGTCGGATACGTGGATGGGTGTAGCTATGTATGTGTACGTGTTGCTATTGTGTTGGCATAGCAAGACCCCCTATTGTAGGATGATCCTTACAATAGGAGGTCTTTTGTCTATTATCCGTTTTTTGCTGGATCGGTTGACGTTGCATCCGGCTTTTTTTGCTTATCCTTTTATGCCAGTTCGGTGACGCCGGTATACAGGTCGTAGTAGCGCCCCTTCATTTGGAGCAGTTGTTCGTGACTGCCCCGTTCAATGATCTCGCCCTGTTCCAAAACCAGAATGACATCGGCGTTGCGTACGGTGGACAGCCGATGGGCAATCACAAAGGTGGTGCGGTCTTTCATCAATCGGTCCATACCGTGTTCAATATGCCGTTCGGTACGGGTATCCACCGAGCTGGTGGCTTCATCCAGTACCAGAATAGGAGCCCGGCTGAGGGCCGCCCGGGCGATGTTGAGCAGCTGTCTTTGCCCTTGGGACAGGTTGGCGCCGTCCCCCTCCAACAAGGTGTCGTACCCGTTCTGCAACCGCATAATAAAGCTGTGGGCACTGGCGGTCTTGGCGGCGGTTTCCACCTCCTCATCGGTGGCATCCGGACGCCCGTAGCGGATATTCTCCCGGACGGTACCGGTAAACAGATGGGTGTCCTGCAATACCATGGCGATGTGGCGCCGCAGGTCCTCCCGTCGATAGTTCTGCACCGGTACGCCGTCAATGGTAATGGAGCCCTCGGCAATATCGTAGAAGCGGCTCAGCAGATTGGTCACGGTGGTCTTACCGGCACCGGTAGACCCCACAAAGGCAATCTTCTGTCCCGGATGCGCATACAAGGACAGGTTTTTGAGCACCGTCTTATCCGGCCGGTATCCAAAGGTTACATTGGTAAACACCACCTCGCCCTGCATACCGTCTGCCGACCGAGCCTCCGGCGCATCCGGCTCCTCCGGGTCGGCGTCCATGACCTGAAACACCCGTTCCGCACCGGCCATAGCGGCAAAGATGATGGTGGTCTGTTGGGACAACTGGCTGATGGGCATAGAGAACTGCCGGGAATAGTTGGCAAACACGGTCAGTGCGCCGGGGGTCAGCCCGGCGGTACACATCAGCACACCGCCCACGCCTACCGTGACGCCGTAGCTTATCATACTGATGTTGTGCATAATGGGTCCCATCACACCGCCCCAGAACTGAGCCTTAAACTGCTTGTCACGCATATCGTTGTTGAGGGTGCGGAATTCCTCTACGCACTCGTCCTCATGGTTAAACACCTTCACCACCTTCTGGCCGGTGACCGTTTCTTCCATATAGCCGTTGACTGCGCCCAGGGCCGCCTGTTGTCCTTTGTAATACTTACGGGACCGGCCAGCGATCAGCACACCGCCCCGGGCCAACAGGGGAACGAACAGCACCGTCACCAAGGTGAGGATCCAGTTGGTGGTTATCATAAACACGAAGGTGCCCAGCAGGGTCACCGTACCGGATACCAGCGAGGTCAGGGAGTTGTTGAGCATCATATCGATGTTGTCAATATCGTTGGTAAACCGGGACATCAGCTCACCGGTAGGATGGGCATCAAAATACCGTACCGGCAGACTTTGCAACTTTACAAACAGGTCGTTGCGGATACGTTCGGTGATGCGTAGGGATACGGACAGCATCAGACGGCTTTGCAGGTAGGTGGTGAGGATACCCACCAGATACACGCCACCCAACACCGTTAAGGCGGCCAGTATATACCCCAGCGTGTCGCTCAGGGAGAGCGCACCGGCCACCCGGCCGATCACCCCGTCGGCCACCTGCTCGGCGGCGGACATCTGTACGGGGGCGTCCGGCATCACCGTCAGGGTCAGCCGGTTGATGATGGGAGCCAACATATATGCGCCGATAAGGGAGGTCACGGTGCTGATAAGCATACATACCAACACCCCCACAAACCGCCCGGTGTAGGGCTTCATATACCCCAATAACCGTTTGAGGGTCTTACGGGTATCCTTGGGCTTTCCGGACATACCCATCCCTCGGGGGCCGCCGCCACGGGGGCCCATGGGCGGCATACCCGGTTTGGACGTCTTGGCGGCGCTGTTATACTGTTTTTGCAGTTGTTCCAGAGTTCTCGCCACGGTTACGCCTCCTCTCGGCCCATTTGGGAATAGTAGATCTCCTGATAGGTGATATTGCCCTTGAGCAATTCCTCGTGGGTGCCCACACCGGTGATGCACCCGTTATCCATCACCACGATGCAGTCTGCATCCTGCACGGAGGATATACGCTGGGCGATGATGATCTTGGTGGAGGTGGGCAGGTCCTCCCGGAACGCCCGGCGTATCTGGGCCTCGGTAGCGGTGTCTACTGCGCTGGTGGAATCGTCCAGTATGAGTATCTTGGGTTTCTTAAGCAACGCCCGGGCAATGCACAGCCGTTGCTTCTGTCCACCCGACACGTTGGTGCCGCCTTGGTCCAGCAAGGTGTCGTACCCCTCGGTAAAGGAGGACACGAATTTATCCGCCTGGGCGTGGGTGGCGGCAACCACCATTTCTTCATCGGTGGCTTCCCGGTCACCCCAACGCAGATTTTCCGCAATACTGCCGGAGAAGAGGGTGTTCTTCTGCAACACCATACCCACCCCGTCACGCAACCGGGTCAGGGAGTAGTCCCGTACGTCCACCCCATCCACCAGCACCTGCCCCTCGTCCACGTCGTACAGACGGGGTATCATGGATACCAGGGTGGTCTTGCCGCAGCCGGTGGACCCGATAATGCCCACCGTAGACCCGGCCGGGATGGTCAGGTTAATATCGTTGAGTACACTTTCTTCGCTGTTCTTGTAGTAGCGGAAGGTCACGTGCCGGAACTCCACCGCCCCGTCCTGTACCGTCCGGTCGGGGTGGGCGGCGTCACGGTCGGTGATGTCCGGCTGTTCGTCCATCACTTCCCGGATGCGCTTGGCGGACGCCATAGCCCGGGAGGTCATCATCAGGAGCATGGTCACCATCATTAGGGAGGTCAAGATCTGTGTGACATAGGTAAGGAAGGCCGACAGATCGCCCACCGGCATATTATCAGCCAGCACAAACCGACCGCCCAACAGCACCACCGCCAGCACCGTCAGATTCATAAACAGGGTCATAATGGGCCCCATCAGGATCATCACTTTCATAGCGGCCATGGCGTTGTCCCGCAGGTCCCGATTGGCTTTGCCAAACTTTTCGGTTTCGTAATCTTCTCGGACAAAGGATTTGATGACCCGGACGTTGGTGATGTTCTCCTGCACCGTGGAGTTGAGGGCGTCTAACTTTTTCTGTTGCCGGGTAAACCGGGGGAAGCTCATCCGGATAATACACCCGATGGCCAGGAGCATCACCGGTACGCTGACGGCAAACACCACCGACAGGGGCGGATTCATGGCAATGGCCATAATCAGCGCCGCCACCATCATACCCGGCGCCCGGAGAGCCATACGCAACAGGGTGTTGACAAAGTTCTGTATCTGGGTCACGTCATTGGTCAGGCGGGTCACCAGCGATCCGGCAGAAAACTTGTCAATATTGGCAAAGGAGAAGGTCTGCACCCGGGCGTACACGTCCGCACGCAGGTCGGCGGCAAAGTTGACCGACGCCTTGGACCCAAAGTAGGCGCCGCCCACGCCGCCCACCATCATCAGCACGGCGGTAAGGATCATCAACAGCATCACCCCGAGGCTGTTGCCCACCGTCAGGACACCGTCACCGGCCCGGTTAATGATGATGCTCAGCAGATAGGGCATCACCACCTCGCCAATGACCTCCATGATCATACACAACGGCCCGATGATAAA
>JAZRMD010000183.1:0-5089 GCA_045647285.1 Acutalibacteraceae bacterium | reverse complement strand
TGAGTTATGCTTAAAGTATCTGACAAACTAAATATCCGATTATAAATGACTACTTCAGCACTTCGCACATCACCATAGTTATCCGAAATATTCAAGGACAGCTTATTTTTACCTTCAAACTTTGGATTCTCACCTTTCCCGACAGAAGCATCAACACCATTCCTATACAGGTGACCGCCTCCACCGGTGTGGTGCGCACCTACACCCTGACCATTACACGTACGGGAGGAACGGCGGTAACGCCTACCGTCACCGGCAAAGCCTATACGGTTACGGAAACGGTCACCGGCGTGGAGCCGGGCACTTCCGTCAACGAGTTTATCAATGCCCTAGCCGTAAAGGACGGCACCGGGGCGGTATACACCGCCGCCGGACAAGCCAAGACCACCGGCGTGGTGGGGACCGGCGATATTCTGCGGCTGTACAGCGGCTCTACCCTGTGTGAGAGCTACCCCATCGTTATCTACGGCGACACCAACGGAGATGGCACGGTCAGTGCGGTGGATATGTTGCGTATACAAAAACATATCGTCAATCTCTCCACCCTTAATGGATATCAATTGGCTGCCGCCGACATTAATAAAAACGGATCTGTTCAGCCTGCCGACGTGCTCCGCGGACAGAAATACATTGTTGAGCTAATAAAATCCATCCAGTAAGTAGGAGATACAAATTATGAGTAATAAACTTATTGCCGTGTTCTGTGTTGCTTTGCTTATTATCTGCTCTATGCCTACCTATGTGTTAGCCGCCACCGGCTCCGTCACCTTTACGGCAAAGACTAACTCTGTCAACGTGGGGCAAGAAGTAACGCTGACCTTTACGTATAAGTCCACTTCTGTTGGTTCCGGCAAAGCCTCCATCACCTACGATAGTGAGCTTTTTACTCTCAAAGAAATAAGCGGCGGCGGTATATACAACGCCAATGCCGCCGGTATTGTGCAATACACCTTCTCGGACACCTCAAAAAAGAGCAGTTTGTCCTTTGATTGCGTATTCGTAGCCAAAAAAGCCGGCTCGTGCTCTTTCCGCTTGGACAGCAGCGACTTAACCACCTTTGACGAGGAACCTTTTTCCGTGCCGTCGCAAACCGTGACCGTGTCCTGTAAGGACCCTGCCCAATCGGGGAATGCGGACTTAGCGTATCTGCGTCCCTCCGCCGGGACGCTGGTGCCGGCCTTCGCCCCCAACGTGACGGAGTACACCATCACCGTACCCTACACCGTCACCTCGCTGCTCTTAACCACCGACTCCAAGGACCAGAACGCCCAGGTGGCGGTCAACGGCTCCAGCACCATGAAGGTGGGCAAAAACACCCGAACGGTGACGGTGACCGCCCCCAACGGCACCACCAAGACCTACACCATCACCATCACCCGGTCCCCCGAGCAAAACACCGGGGACAACACCACGACCACCCGACCGCCGGTGGAGGACCCCTTGGAAGTGACGGTGGACGGTAAGAATATGACGGTGGCAGACAGCCAGCCGGCGGTGGAGCTGCCTGCCGGCTACGCATGGGAGCCTTTGGACGTCAACGGCTCGATGGTGCCGGCGGCGGTCAACAAGGATAACGGACTGACCCTGCTGTACCTGACGGATACAGCGGCCAACACCTCGGCCCTGTACATTTATGACAAGGAAGGCCAGTTTACCCCCTTTGCGCCGCTGACGGCAACCAATCAATACGTACTGCTGACTATTCCCGAAGGGATGACCCCCCCTGTGGGGGCGGCCATTGCCGACACCGCTATTGGGGACATCCCGGTCAAGGCCTTTGTCTATGAAGATACGGCCCTGCAGGACCTGCTGGTAGTGTACGCAGTAGGACCCACCGGACACACGGGTCTGTATACGTACGATAAGACCGACGGCTCCCTGCAACTGTACCGGGAATTGCCCACCGGCACCGTTCCGGAGTCCGACCAAGACCCGGACGAGGAAAAACCGGCCAACGGATTTGTCCAATGGGTGACCGCCTACCGCACCGTCATCCTCATCTGTGCGGCAGCCGCCGGCGGTCTGGCGCTGCTGATCGCCGCCATCATCCTGCTTATTGTGTGTACACGCCGCACCGACAAATGCCGTCATTAATCACAAAGGCACCGACAAAACCTGTCGGTGCCTATTGCTTTTTCTGCGGATATGTGCTATGGTACGATTATTGAAAGGAGAGGGGAAATATGTTCTCACCTGACGGTACGCATCTAGCTCTTTTGCGCAAAAAGCCGCAATTAGCGTTTGATGAAACCAAAGATTTTGCCACGCAACAGAAAGCGATCAAGGAAAAACTGGTGGAACTGTTAGGCCACCGTCCGGAGCCGGTGCCCCTGAACCCGTTGGTGGTGGCCAACGGCAAAAAAGACCCCATCTTCCCGGACAATGGCGTGAAAGAGACCTACGAAACCATCCAGAAGGTCTATGCCGCCGCCGGGGTGCCGGACAAGTGCGCTCTGGCCACCGGAGATGGCGGTCATCGGTATTATAAGCAAGAGGCCTGGGAAGCCTTTGACCGACTGGTCAACTGGGATTGACACAATCAACACCCCCACTCTGTCGACCCGAGCGAAAGAATTGCATTTTTCCGTATCCTATCTGAGCAATCGGTTTCGGAAAGAAACGGGCACCGCCTACACCGCCTTTTTACAGCAGGTGCGTATAGAAAACGCCTGCCGACTGTTAGCCAACACCGACCGACCGGTAACCGAGGTGGCCGCACTGTGCGGATATAACCCCCGTAAAAAACGGCGAAAAAATCGCCCTTGACGGAGCGCTCCATTGGTGGTATGGTATATACAGAAATACGAACGAGGAGTGTACAAACATGATCTACGACGCTATAAAAAATTATAAGAATTACGAGGCTCCCACCCGGTTGTATCAGGCCCTGAAGTTTTTGGCCGACACCGATTGGAGCCAGGTCGAATATGGCCGTTACGAGTTGGACGGGGACAACATCTTCTATCTGGTGCAGGACTACACCCCCAAGGGGGAGGAGGCCAAGGCGGAGGCCCATCGCCAGTATATTGACATTCAGGCCATGATCGAGGGCAGCGAGATCATCGGCATTGCCCCTCTGGAGGGAGAAAAGACCGAGATAGAGGCATTGCCGGATAAGGACGCTTGGTTCTACGCTTGTCAGACCCAAAATCTGGCCCTGTACGCCGGTAGCTTTATGATCTTCTTCCCCAACGATATCCATCGCCCCGGCCTGTACGAGGGCGCTCCGGAAAAGTGCCGCAAAGTGATCATGAAAATCAAAATTGACGAGTAAGCAAAAGAGGCCGATGGCGCACGCCATCGGCCTTTTTTTGTATGAATAAACGTCCGGACGGAGAATATTATAGTATACGCGCCACCTTTAATAACGCCAACTGGGTTTTTGCGTCCGGCAGATCATCCTCCATCACCTGCTGCAACAACCGGTCAAAGGGGACACGTACCACATCCAGAAACTCGTCCGCATCCGGATGGGCGGTGGCAGGCGACAGATCGGTGGCAAAAAACAGATAATCCACCTCATCCGTGTAGCCGGGAGTGGGATACATGGCGCCCAACGGCTCCCAACGGCCGGCGGTCATACCCGTTTCTTCTTCCAGTTCCCGACGGGCGGTGGTGAGGGGATCCTCCCCCGGGTCCCGCTTGCCAGCCGGTATCTCGGTAATCACTTGACCGTAAGGATAACGGTATTGCCGCACCAACAACACCTCTCCCTGGTCAGTAAGGGCCACGATGCCCACGCCACCGGGGTGTCGGATATACTCCCGGATGCCCTCTTTGCCGTCCGGCAACCGGATGGTGTCGGCGTACACTTTCAGTAGATTTCCCTCAAACACCGCCCGACTGGACAGGGTGGTTTCTTCTAATTTCACACGCATCTCTCCTCATATTAGGATGTATATATATCGTAGCAAAAAACAGCGTCAAATGCAAGTCAAACGGTTAACGCCACCGCAAATTGACATCCTTTGGCCTTTATGGTATAGTGGAAAAGATAGCAACAAAACCGCAGGAGGAACGTAATAGCAAATCGTAAAAGGACGGTACAACACTATGCAATTGGATAACGAATTTTACCGGGAAGAGGAACGCTGTGGCTATATGGTCAGCGCCGAAATGAAAAAGGTGTGGGCGGTGGAACTGGAACTGTTGGAACAGTTTCAGAAGGTATGCGAGCAACACGGCCTACGCTACTTTGCTAGCGGCGGCACCCTTATCGGGGCGGTGCGGCACAAGGGGTTTATCCCGTGGGACGACGATATTGACGTGATGATGCTCCGGGAAGATTACGAGAAGTTCTTGCAGATTGCCCCGGAAGCCTTTGAGGCGCCGTACTTCTTTCAGTCGGTGGATACGGACAAGCAATACAGCCGGGGACACGTCCAGATACGGCACAGCAACACCACCGCCATTCTGGAACACGAGGGAAAATGGTTTCCCTTTAACCAAGGAATTTTTATTGATATCTTCCCGGCAGACGAGGTGCCGGACGACCCGGCGGAACTGACCGCCCTGCGCCGGCGGTTGCATTGGTATGAGCGTCTGCTCAATCTGGGGGTGCGATACCCCGGCAACCCGAACAAAAACCTGCTGAAGGCCGGCATCCATCTGTTGGTTTCCCTCATCCCCCATCGGCTTATCTGCCGGTGGAAGGACAAGGCCGCCGGGCGGTACAACGGCACCGGCCAGAGTCGAGTGGGTCTGCTGACCTTCCTGCCGGACGAGGACCGCCTGCTGTTTCCGGCAGACGGATTTGCCCAGGAGCTGACCGTGCCCTTTGAGCAAGGGGAGATTGCCATCCCAGCCGGGTACGATGAGATCCTCCGGGTGCAATACGGCAACTATATGGAGATGAAACAGGTGGGCGGTTATCACAGCCACATCACCTTTGACACCGAACGGTGTTACCGGGATTATATACGGTAATCATAACCACCGGTTGAACCGGTGGTTTGACGAACCCCTAAAAGGGGCCACTGATTTTTTCAGCTCCCTCTGACGAGGGAGCTGTCCGAGCGTCAGCGAGGACTGAGGGAGAGATAACGAAACTACACCTGCGTCTGCGGCAAAGCCGCAGCCCCCTCCCCTG
>JAZRMD010000182.1:0-5945 GCA_045647285.1 Acutalibacteraceae bacterium | reverse complement strand
ACCGTCACCAAGTCCAATTACCGTATTATTCTGGACGAAGGGGGGGCCGTATGTTCCCTTGTGAGCAACGGCAAAGAGTTTATCATCCGTCGTCTTCCTCTGTTTCAGTTTCGCTTAGGGATCGGTGAGCAAGCTCCCACCGTTACCGCCGACGACGCCTTGGAGATCACCGCTGACAAACAAGATGATCGTGCCGTGTATCACTATCGATATGCGCAGTTGCATATGTCGGTAACGGTAATCTTCGGGCATCAGATCGCCTTTACCTTTGCCTTTGAAAATCGCACGGGCACCCCCATAGAATGGGTAGACCTGCCGCAACTGGCATTGCCCGACGATCTGGTAGCCAAGGGCGGCACCGGCCGTTTGCTGCTAAACATAAACGAGGGGCTCATACTGGAAAATCTGGAAGCCAAAGAGGCGTTTGCTCCCTATGCGCACAAAGCGCCGGAGTACCCCAGCCAAGGTCTTTACTGTGTGTTTCCGGCGGTAGTACAAAGCCAGTTCCTTGCCTATTACGACGATACCGCCGGATTGTATATGGGCGCCACCGACGAGGAGCGCACGTTTAAGGGGATCGACTTTAAGCCTCTGGAGGGTGACGCTCTGCAGCCCTTCTTCCGTCTGTTCCCCGGATTAAAGACGACCCAAACCGCATTCACCCTCCCCTACAGCGTGGTGCTCGAGCCGTTCCAAGGAGATTGGTACACCGCAGCGGATATTTACCGCACCTGGTTTGAAGCACATCTGCCCAAGGGCACACGTAGGATAACGGACAACCCTGCTCTGCCGTCCTGGTACACAGATTCCCCCTTGGTGGTCACCTATCCGGTACAAGGTGCCTACGACACGGACGCAGTCATACCCAACCGGATGTTCCCCTACCACAACGCCCTACCCCATCTGGACCGGATATCCGCCATCACCAACAGCCGGATCATGGCCCTGCTGATGCATTGGGAGGGCACGGCACCCTGGGCGCCGCCCTACGTGTGGCCACCCGTGGGAGGCGAAGAACTGCTACGCAGTTTCTGTGATGCTCTGCACGAACGCCATTTTCTGTTGGGTGTGTACTGCAGCGGTATCAGCTACACCTTGCAGAGCAATCTCAACGACTACAACGACGAAGAACGGTACCGCACCGAAAACCTGCGACGCATCGTCTGCGTACCTCCCGGGGATGGGGAGCCCGTATCCCGTACCTGTCAGGCCCAACGCAAAAGTTACGATATGTGCATCGCCCAGCCTTTTACCAAGCAGGTCATTCAGGATGAGGTGGAAAAGATCGTGACCGCCGGGGTGGATTATATTCAGGTGCTGGACCAAAATCACGGGGGTACACCCTATCTGTGCTACAGCCGTCGCCACGGGCATCCGCCCTTGCCCGGCGGATGGATCGTCCAACATATGACCTCCCTGCTGCGCCGTCTGGCGGCGGTAACCAAGGGGGCGGCCCTGCTGGGCTGCGAATCCGCCGCCGCCGAGCCTTATCTGCCCTATCTGTGTTTAAGCGATAACCGGTATAACCTAAACTACTACGTGGGATACCCGGTACCGCTGTACGCATATCTGTACCACGAGTACGTGTATAACTTTACCGGTAACGGCGTATGCTCCTCAGAAGTGCACGACCATCGCCGGTCCCCCGAGGGGTACCTGTTGCGTCTGGCCCACGGGTGTCTGGCCGGCGACCTGTTGACCTTGACCGTCAATCAGGATGGGCAGATCATGTGGAGTTGGGGAGAACGGGATATGGACTACCGACCGGATGAACCGGCGGTGCTGGACTTTGTCCGGATGGCCACCGCCTACCGGCGCGGCGTGGGTAAACCTTATCTGACCTTTGGGCGGATGGTACGGCCCTGCCCGGTAGAAGCGGATACGGTAGGCATCTATTCCACCTTCAGCAATAATCCCGTTTATCATCCGGCAGTGCTGACCACCGCCTACGTGGCCGCCGACGGCACCCGGGCGCAGTTTCTGGCCACTTACCGCAACGGCGAAGAAACCTGTACCGTGGACCTGACCCACACCGGCGGTGCGACCGTGCTGGATGAAAACGGTGCGATTCTGACAGAACTCCCGGCAGAAAAGGTGACCTTCGCCCTGCCACCCCACAGCCTGCGTATGCTGACTTTACACTAAACATTTTGCGTTTACTGGTACTTATCACCATAATCAAAGACGAAAGAATGAAAAACGGAGGACTGCTCTATGCGTGATTTACAGGAAAACGCCGTCCCGGCGGAAAAACAAAACGAAACCAACTTTTTCCTTTACGACAACACCGGTATCCGGGTGATGTTTGTGGGAAATTCCATTACCCGGCACAGCCCTAAGCCAGATATCGGATGGGTACGGGATTGCGGTATGGCCGCATCCGACCTGGACCACGACTACGTACACGTGCTGATGAGCAAAATCCGACAGTACGACCCCCACGCCGCCCACAGCATCTGTCAGGTAGCCGAATTGGAACGCCGATACGATGAGCCGGACGTTCTGGGGCATTACCTGAAAGCCGCTGATTTCCATCCGGATATCGTAATTATGTTCTTTGGGGCTAACGTACCGGCCAACAAATGCGACGATGACCCGGAGCAGGTGGCGCTGTTCCGCCAGACCTACCGGCGCACCCGGGATATGCTACGGGACGGACGGGCCAAAGTGTTCCACAGCGAAGGCTTTTACATTCGCCCGGCGTTGGATGAAGCCAAAAAGCAGGTGGCCGACGAATGCGGTGACGGCTGGATAACCTTGGGGGATATCCGCACCCGAGAGGATACCCACGGGGACTTTAACCATCCCAGCGACTTAGGGATGGTCGAGATCGCCCAAGCTTTCTGGCAAGTCATTGAGCCCACCGTTAAAGAACTGACGCAAAGCAAATAAAGAATGCCATACAAAAAGTCGCCGAAAACCTTCGGTTTCCGACGACTTTTTGGTGTATTTTTGAGCGAAACAAGCCAAAACAAAGAAAAAGTACTAAGTATAATAAATAAAATAAAGAAAAAGACTTGCATTTTATGTCAAAGGGTGGTATACTATCACCGTAGAATACGAGGAAGCAAAGGAGTGGGGTGACCTACTCCTTTCTTGTTGCCTTTGACTCAGAGGAGGTACGCTATGGCCAATCAACACACGGCATCCCCCAACAAGGTCGTTGCCACCGTTACCGAGTTGGTGTCCCCCATCACACTGGAACACGGCTTGTTGCTGTGGGACGTCCGGTTTGTTAAGGAAGGCGCCACCTGGATATTGCGGGTGGTCATTGACCGGGAAGAAGAGCCCGTATCCATCAACGACTGCGTGGCGGTATCCCGTCAGCTCAGTTCCCTGCTGGATGAAGTGGACCCCATTCCCCAGTCCTATTGTCTGGAGGTCACCTCTCCCGGTGCCGACCGGGAACTGACCCGACCGGAACACTTTGCGTATTACGAGGGATACCCCGTAGAGGTTAAGCTGTACCGGGCCACCGACGACGGACAAAAAGAGATAGCCGGTCTGTTGGAAGGATACGAGGACGGCAATCTCACCCTGCGGTTAGAGGACGATTCCCGCTGCACGTTTGAGAAGAAAGCCATCGCCGCCGTTCACGCCATTGATGAATGGGACGACAACGACGACGAATAAATACATTTGGAGGTTACAAAAATGACGAACAAGGATATCGTAGAATTCTATGACGCCCTCAAGCTTCTGGCAAAAGAAAAGGGCATTGACGTGGAGTATCTGCTGGAAAAGATCGAAAATGCCATCGTGGTGGCGGTGAAGAAGGACTTTGGCGGCAAGGATAACATCGTGGTGACCATGAACGCCGACACCAACGAATTCTCGGTGGTGATCCAAAAGACGGTGGTGGAAGAGGTCGAGGATCCGGACGTGGAGATGACCCTTGACCAGGCCCTGCAGGTGACCAAGCGTGCCAAGATGGGCGGCATCGTCAACATTAAGCTGGAGACCAAGCAGTTTGGCCGTATTGCAGCCCAGTCGGCTAAGCACATTATCCGCCAAGGCATCCGTGAAGCGGAAAAGAACCAGCAGGTGCTGGAATTCCAGCGCCGTCACCAGGAACTGGTCAGCGCTCTGGTAACCCGGGTAGATCCCCGTACCGGTGCCGCCACCATTCAAGTGGGCAAAGGCGAAACGGTGCTCCCCCGTAGTGAACAGATGGAGAGCGACGTGCTGACCGAAGGCAGTCACATCAAGGTGTACGTGGTGGATATCCGCGAAACGGAAAAAGGCATGCGTGCTCTGGTATCCCGTACCCATCCCGGTCTGGTGACCCGTCTGTTTGAAAATGAAGTGCCGGAAATCTTTAACGGTCTGGTGGAAATCAAAGCCATCTCCCGTGAAGCCGGCTCTCGTACCAAGATGGCGGTGCTGTCCCACGACGAAAACGTAGACGCCGTAGGTGCCTGTATCGGTCAACGGGGCGCCCGTGTAGCCGACATCGTAGAGGAACTGGGCGGCGAAAAGATCGATATCGTGGAGTACAGCGACGACCCGGCCACCTTTATTTCCGCTGCTCTGGCTCCGGCCAAGGTGCTGAAGGTGGAGATGGACGAAAGCGGCGCTAAGGCCTGTCGTGTAACTGTGCCGGACGCTCAGCTGTCCCTGGCTATCGGCAATAAAGGACAAAACGCCCGATTGGCGGTGAAGCTCACCGGCTGGAAGATCGATATCCGTCCCGAAAGCGGTTTCTACGGCGAGGATGAGCCGGAAGCCGACGACGAGGCAAACGAAGAGTCCAACTAATTACCCGAGGAGGGATACCGTGGCACAAGTAAAGAAAATACCCCTACGCAAGTGCAGTGGGTGCGGTGAAATGAAACCCAAGAAGGAACTTATCCGGGTGGTACGCAGTCCCGAGGGAGAGATCTCCCTGGACCTGACCGGTCGCAAAGCCGGCCGTGGCGCGTACGTATGTCCCGACGCCGACTGTCTGCGAGCCGCCCGTAAAGCCAAGCGGCTGGAACGCTCTTTCTCCTGCGCCATCCCTCCGGACGTTTACGACCAAATGGAACAGGAGTTGATGGAGAGTGGAAACTAAGATCCTGGGACTGCTGGGAATTGCCCGTCGGGCAGGACACACCGTTGTCGGCTTTGATGCCGTCAAGGCAGCGATGATCAACGGTAAAGCCCAACTGGTGCTGTTGGCCACCGACTGCTCCCCCAAGACCGAAAAGGAGCTGCGCTTTGCCGCTGCACAGCGGCCCTGCCCCATTCTCAAGCTCTCCGCCGACAAGGCGGCCCTGTCCGCCGCCCTGGGTCTGCAAAAGCCCGTCGCCGCCGTAGCCACCGATGACTGCGGATTTGCCGCCGGCATGCGCAAGCACGCCGGTACCGATACAAAGGAGGATGTTGCCCTATGATGATTAAATACCGTGTCAGCGATGTTGCCAAGGATTTTGGCGTCCCTGCCAAGGAAATCGTGGACCTGCTGGCCAAGTACATTCAGCCTGCCAAAAAGAGCGCTACTGCTCTGGAAGAACACGAACTGGATATTGTGTTTGAGTATTTCACCCAGAAGCACAACACCGATAATCTGGACGCATACTTTGCGGCTGTCAATGACCGTAAAGCCAAGGAGCCGGTAGCTCCGGCCGCACAAGAAGCGCCCAAGGCGAAAGCCAATACCGATGGAAAGCCGGCCGCCAAGGCTCCTGCCGGCAAGACGCCGGCTCCGGCACCCAAGCAGGAAAAGCCCCAGGCCGCACCCCAACCCAAAGTGCCCCAGGAGCGTCGCACGGTGGATACCCGTAAGCCGCAGATGGTGGCCAACAACAAGTATGATGAAAAGTTTGACGTGATGGCCCAGACCTCCAACCGGGTCCGTGGCGACGGTGGTGCTGTTAAGAAGCAAAAGATCAACCAGAAGTCCAAGCAACAGTACCGCAAGACCCGGCGCAAGGAAACCGAGCAAGAACGTCTTAAGCGCATTG
>JAZRMD010000181.1:0-3385 GCA_045647285.1 Acutalibacteraceae bacterium | reverse complement strand
AAACAGAGAATAACCGTATACCAATACATGAGCTATCAGTTGCTCTTGGTGTACTCCTTGACCTTGTTGGTAGCCGTCTTAGCCGCCGTTTCGCAGATTTTCTGCTTAGTCTGCAGGGCAACGGGCACCTGGCTTTCGGTAGCGTGACGGACGTCCGTCCAGCCACTCCAGGGATTGCCTACCAGGGACAAAGCGCCCTGGTAGTACTCAAAGTACAGGGGGCTCTTCTGAAACAGAGGCAGATGGGTCTCGCGGAAGTACTTCTCCAGCACCTTGTTGGCAAACACGTTGGCGCCGGCAGGCTCGTACTTGTTGAGATCCAGGAAGTAGCGCAGGAAGTAGTATGCGGCCTCGCCGTTCTGGGCGCCCTTACAGATACCGTAACCACGGTAGCCCAGAGGCATATATTCGAGCTTCTGGCCGTTGTAGTAGTTGGGCAGCGGCACCACGCCGATGTCGGAGGGAGCCAGGTACTTGAAGTAACCGTTGTACTTCAGACCGTAAGTATCGGCCATACAGATACCGATCTGACCGAAACCAAACTGGGTGATACCGTAACCGCCGGCCAGCTTCCGGTCCACCGCCTTAGCCATATACTGAATGGCCGAGACCAGCTTGGGGTTGGTGGCGTTACCGGTGAAGGTGCCGGAGTTCCGGTCGTAGTTAATGACGGACACGCCCATCTGCTCCGCCAGGGTCATGGTCTCCAGAACACCGCCCTTGTAACCGCAGGCAACAGCATCCTGCATACACTTGAACAGATTCTCGTAAGACCACTCGCCTTTTTTGAGATAATCCTCGGGAGAGATCAGGCCGTTGTTGTTGTAGATCTTCTTATTGTAGTACACCACGTAACCGCCGGCGAAGGGGGAGTTGTACGTATTCACAAAGTAATACTTGTTACCCACCTTGGTGGCTTCGCTGACACGGGGATCCCAGAAACCGTCGTTGATGTTATAGTAGCTGGGCAGGGGCTGCACCACTTCCAGAGCCTGGGGATAGGTGCTGTTGCTAGCGGCAATGTCAGGGGAAGAGCCGGCCGCGATCTGCTCCGCTACCTTGCTGATGAAGTCCTCTTCGGACAAGCGCAGCATACGCACGTTGATGCCGGTCCGGTTGGTAAACGCCTTGACTACCTTCTGGTACTCGTCGGCGCTGGCCTCGCCCCAGTCGGCGAAAACCACGGTCTTGCCCTTAAGCTTAACGTCGATGTTGTCAAAAACCTTCTCGTTGTCGGTCATCTGCAGACCGCCACCAATATCCGATGCATTGGAGTTGATGTCGGCGCTGATCGTACCGTCGCTGCCCGTGCTGGCAACTTGCGAGCCGGGACCGTTGCTAATGGTAGAATTGTCAATGGAATCGTTGAAGGTGATGTCGCCGTCGTCATTGAAAACATCGCCTCCGTTGGGGTCAACCGGCGCACTGGAAACAGGCCCAGTACCGCCGCAGCCAACGCACAGCGCCGCCGCCATACAGACGACCAGCACCAACGCCAGAGCCCTCAGAAACTTTGCGTTTTTCATTGGTTTTGCTCCCTTCTAAAAGCTGTATTTTGCTGCATACGCAGCACGGTGTGGAATCGTGCGTTGCTCTAGCCGTTGCGGAACGTGCATTTCTGACGGGCGCAAGCAAAACACGGGCGAAAGCCTTTTTTCCCATAGAAATTATACAAAATTACTATTATAAAGGCAAAGTGAAAAAAACGGAAAACTTTACACGATTTTTTACCCCTATTGAGGGAAAGTTCGGCTTTTTGCTAAAAGATATCGCCTTTCATTCTGGCAATATGCATAAAGAACGACGCAGCGAGAGGCTTTTTCGCGCGTTTTTGACCCGTTTGGGAAAATCTACCCGGTCATTTTGTCTTAAAAAGCAAAAAAGGACGAAATCAAACGATTCCGTCCTTCTGATTACCGTATTTCGCGCAGATACTCGTCTATCTGATGAGGGGATATGAGGTCCTTGAGGGTCTCGCGCATCTGCTCCTTAGTAGCGCTTCCCAGTATGGCTCTCATCTTATTGAGGTGATACCGCACCGTTTCACCGGACAAAAACAGTTCCTCACTGATGTGGGTGTTGCTGTAGCCACGTAACACCATCATCAAGATGGACAGTTCCACCTTGGACAGCTTGTTAAGAAACAGTTCCACTCGAGGTAGGTGGGCCACCTGTGGGTCGGTGTGATACGTCGCCGCCTCGTTGAAGGTGTTTATGGTGGGGAAAAACACGTCCCGGCTCTCGTAATGCTCCAGTTCCTTATCGTCCATAAAGCAGTTGCGTGTGGTCTGCCGTTCGTACACCTTGTAGTTGACGTAGATGGTAATGGCTTGGTAACTGCCCCGACTACGCTTGAGAAGCTTGTAGATATCCCCCACCGCACAACCGATGGCATCCATATCCGGTGCCAGGCTGGTAAAGGGCATATTGTATAACCGGGACAACAGGGTGTTGGAAAAACTGACGATAAAGGTGCTTTCCAGATATGTCGGGTCCAGGCGGCGCATATTTTCGATTAAGGAAATGGCCACGTAGTCGTTGACGCAGATAACGGCGTTAAACTGGTGGCGCACCTTATAAAAGGAGTCAAAGCACTCCCGGACAGAGCCTTCGTTGCAGAATACTGCGCCGGACATACCGGCGTTCTGGGCGATAAACGCATCGGTTATCAGCACATCTTCTTGGGAGTTGGTGTTCATCCCAAACAGGGCCGGACGGTCCTTGCCGCCACGGCGCAGACCACGCAACACCTTGGCCACCGCACCGTAGAAATCCCCCTTAACGCAATGGTAACGATACCGTTCGCCAATGTTTAGAAAGCTGTTGGGGGCAATCACCTGGACCCCCTGCTTGTTGCACTCCTCCACAATGGGCAACACCAGGGAGTTGAGGGGGGTGGGAATGAGCAACGGATCGTCGTGCAGGGCGCACCGTCGGATGGTGGCCTTGACGTCGGTGGACTCGGTGTACTCCAGCCGGCGACGGGTAAATTCTTTTTTGACCGCCTCCATCACGCCAAAGGAGCCTTGATGGTCCCCTCGCTGAAGGCCGGATACGATGTACAGCATAACTATCGACTCCATCACACAAAAGCATTCCTTTGCATTATAGACCCATCCTCCGATAAAATCAACCCATTTTTTACTTTCTATCGCAATGTCACTGGTATCGGACATCGGAATCATAACCACCGATTCAACCGCCTGTGGTTTGACTGACCCCTAAAAGGAGCCACGGAACTTTATTATCGCATCACACGCACGGCCACCCGTAAACGGGTAATGTGCTCCGCTTTTCTCGGCTCCCTCTGACGAGGGAGCTGTCCGAGCGTCAGCGAGGACTGAGGGAGAGATAACGAAACTACCCCTCCGTCTGCGGCAAAGCC
>JAZRMD010000180.1:0-3636 GCA_045647285.1 Acutalibacteraceae bacterium | reverse complement strand
TACCAACACCTGTCCCTTGACCGGTGCTTCGGGTGACCGGGTATAGATGGCCGGAATACCAGATCTTTGCAGGTCTTCCGCCAGGACCACGGCGGCCTTTTCTTCGCTGCCGGCCAACACCACGCATCCCATCCGGCGTTGAAGCAGATCCTGCAGGTCTTCCACCAACAGTTCCACCCGACCGGACCACACCGGCAGTTGCCGGGCGTTAACCGTGTACAGCGCCTTGGGACGAACGTCCCCGGTGGTCCGGGCAAAAGCATCCATCAGCACCGCACCCCGTTGCTCCAACAGAGCATTGACCTGCTCCACCGACGGCGCAAAGTCGGTCAGTCCCCGACACAACAACCCTTCGGTCAACAGAGTTTCCACATCCTGTGCTATCTGCCACAGATAGGTGCGCATCCGTTCCCGGACCTTGGACGGCTCGCTGACCAGCACCAGCGCATCCCGTATATAGGTAAACAGGTTGGCCGGTTGGTAGATAAGGGGAATATATTTATCCACCGATGAGGGGCGCAGACCGCCTCGCAGACGTTCCACGTCGGTGAGCAGATGCTCCCGTACCGTAGCCGCCATCTTGCCTCTTTGGGCGGCGGCAAGGGATTCTATCTTGGCCGCCAACGCCACCGGGTCATCGTACATGATCTCGGTAGCCGGGGGGACCGCCACCCCTTCCAGCGCTTCGGTACGCCGTTGGGTCATTAGGTCGAAGTAGCTGATGGTATCCACCGTATCTCCCCATAATTCCATACGGATGGGGGCCGGACTATCCGCCGGGTACACGTCCACAATACCGCCCCGGACCGCAAACTGGCCGGGTCCTTCCAACTGCTGACACCGTTCGTACCCGGCCGCCGCCAAGGCAGTGGGCAGGTCGTCCACCGGCAAGGGCGCCCCGGAAGTAAACTCCACAGTACGCTCCAACAAGGTATCCGGCGGCATGGTGTACTGGGCGGCGGCATCCATACACGCCACCACGCAGTCATAGTTGCCCTCCGCCATGGTTATCAAGGTGCCCAGACGCATCTGTTCGTATTCGCGGGAAGCGGATTCTGTCTGCCGCAGATACAGTTCCCGGGACGGCAGTTGCAGGGTGCGCAGACCTAAGGCCGCCAGATCCTCGGTCATCCGGGCAGCCTCAGCCTCGTCCGCCACCAGCATCACCACCCGGCGTCCCGTGGTCTGCCGCAGCCCGGCGGCAAACAGCGCCTTGTGTATGTGGGCCAGGCCCACCACCGCTACGGGGGTGCGGCCTTGACGGATATCATCGCATAAACTCTTGTAGGCCGGCAAAACTGCCAGCCCCCTGTCCCATATGCTCATACGGTCTCCTTTATCGCTGTACTCTTAATGGGAGTACTGATTCATCGCCTGGTCTATCCGACCGGCAATCACCAACCGGGCGGCGGCGGCGGCCTTGTCAAAAGCCTGTGCCATCAGCGGTTGTTCTTCTTTCTTATACTTGGACAACACCCAATCCGCCAGGTCGTACGCTGGATGCGGTTTGGCCCCTACGCCGATGCGGATACGGGGAAACAGATCGGTGCCTATGTGGGTAATGATGCTACGCAGACCCTTCTGGCCGCCGTCACTGCCCTTTTTGCGTACCCGGACACCGCCCACGTCCAGAGAGATATCGTCGGACAGCACCAACAGTTGGTCCGGGGACAGCTTGTAAAAAGCCATAGCCGCCTGCACCGCCTCGCCGGAGTTGTTCATAAAAGTCTGGGGATAGAGCAACAGCACCCGTTTGCCCTCTACGGTGCCGGTGCCGGTCAGGGCCTTAAACTGCTTCTTCTCCAGCGTAATGCCCATATCCTTGGCCAACACCATCAAGGCGGTGCAACCGGCGTTGTGACGGGTACCCTCGTAGGCCATACCGGGGTTACCCAGCCCCACTACCAGATAATCTATCGCACTACTCTTACGTCCAAACAACATAGTCCCACACTCCGTTTACGTTCTTCTATCATCATACCACACCGGGGCGGTGCTCTGCAAGGGATTCGGCGCAAAAAAAGCCGACCTTTTCGGTCGGCTCTTGCCGATTATTCGGCGTTTGGGGTATTGGCTGTCACCAAAAAGGTGATCGCACCGTACTCATACGACATCAGGACGGTATAGTCTTTAGCACGCAGGTGAGCGTACACGCGCTCGTCGGAGCCAAACTCACCGTGGGTACCGTCATCGATGAAGCCGGATGCTCCCTTAAAAGCCTTTACCACATCCGTATAAGCCCGTTGGTACACGTCTTTTGCCTGCTCCATTTCCACAGAGTCGGCGGTATACACCGCCCGTACCAGTCCGGATCGATCAAAGGTATAATCCACCCGGAAGATCAAACCGTACAGTTCCAGCGCATCGTAACCCAGTATGGTGGTACCCTCTTCTTCGGGCATGGTCGCATCCGGATCGCCGTTGACCGTGATCAGCGCCTCTTGGGTCATACCAATACACACATCCGTCTGTACGCCTACAGAAGACGGGCCGCCGCAACTGCACAGAAATACCACCAGCAGATATGCCGTTAACCACAGCAACCATCCGTTTTTGCGCATCATCACACACACTCTCCTTGCTACTCGTATGCAAGCATCATACCACACCCCGTATTCATAGTCAATATGGCTAATTCACCGTACCGATTGCAGACAAAAATTAAAAAAACTGGAGAAAATCGCCAAAAAGCGAATATTTACCACTTTTTTTCAAAAAACAGTAGCCAAAAGTTATTTTATCTGCTATAATTACGAGTGGCTTTCAGCCTGAATGCAGACAAGCATCCGGTGCTGCAAGAAAATACGCAACTAATGGAGGTAAAAACATGAGTCACAAGTATGTCTACCTGTTCAGCGAAGGCGACGCGTCCATGCGCGAGCTGCTGGGCGGCAAGGGCGCCAACCTGGCCGAAATGACCAAGATTGGTCTGCCCGTTCCCCAGGGTTTCACCGTCACCACCGAGGCCTGTACCCAGTACTATGAGGATGGTCGCAAGATCAACGACGCTATCCAGGCCGAGATCATGGAGTACATTGACAAGATGGAGGGTATCACCGGTAAGAAGTTCGGTGACAAGGAAAACCCCCTGCTGGTTTCTGTGCGCTCCGGCGCCCGTGCTTCCATGCCCGGTATGATGGACACCATCCTGAACTTGGGTCTTAACGAGGAAGTGGTTGCCGTTATGGCCGCCAAGTCTGGCAACCCCCGTTGGGCTTGGGACTGCTATCGCCGTTTCATCCAGATGTACTCCGACGTGGTTATGGAAGTCGGTAAGAAGTACTTCGAGGAGCTCATCGACGAGATGAAGGAGAAGAAGGGTGTTACGCAGGACGTAGAGCTGACTGCGGAGGACCTGGAAGAACTGGCCGGTCAGTTCAAGGCTGAGTACAAGAGCAAGATCGGTAAGGATTTCCCCTCCGATCCCAAAGAGCAGCTCATGGGCGCCGTGGAGGCCGTGTTCCGTTCCTGGGACAACCCCCGCGCCAACGTATATCGCCGTGACAACGATATCCCCTACTCCTGGGGTACTGCCGTTAACGTGCAGATGATGGCCTTTGGTAACATGGGCGACAACTGCGGTACCGGCGTGGCCTTCACCCGTGACCCTGCTACCGGTGAGCCCGGCCTGATGGG
>JAZRMD010000179.1:0-2111 GCA_045647285.1 Acutalibacteraceae bacterium | reverse complement strand
CCTGCTCCACAAAGGTGCGAGTCACCGGCTGATTGTACGCAATGCTAGCGAGTACCTCCATAGCCGATTGGGACAAGGGCGTGTTGCGGCGAATATCCATAGCCTTGCGCACGTATCCGGCGTAGGCCTTGGCGCTGCACAACTGATAGCAATTGTTGAGTTTTAATGCCGTGATGCCGCCGTTACGGGTGTTCACGTCCTGCGCCCAATCCTCCGCAATACGGGTGGTGGTTTCCTCATCCAGGTCCAGCGCCAACGCCAGACGGCTCACCGGCACCGGCTCACCGCTGGCAAACAGTATGGCCTCCAATGCGGCCTTATATTGCTTAATCTCCATAGGGTGCATCCTCCTGTGTGACCGTCATAGCCTGACGGTCTTCTTCACTCATATCCTCCGGTAGAGAGGTGTCCCATTCTTCCGGGGGGCGCATCTGCACCTGCTGAGCGTCCCCTTCCCCGTCCACACGAATACGCTTGGACTTAATCAGCTCCAACAACGCCAAGAAGGTGGCTACCAGCTCCGACTTGGACTCCGCCTTGCGGAACAAGGAGCCGTAGGATACCGCCTTACGGGTGTACAGGCGGCGCAACACGTAGGTGATACGGGAGGATACCGACACGATCTTACGGGCCACGATGCCACTAAACGCCTGTGCCGGGGGCGGCATACGCCGCTTGCCTCTGCCGGCGGCGGATAGGTAAGCGTCCAGCATCTCCTCCGGCTTATGCTGTCGGTGGTAGGTCAGGTCGGGGGCAATCTCCTCCGGTGGGCGGACAAACAGGTCGCCGCCCACGTAGTCTGCCGCCAGACGGCGGGCCATCTGCTGACACAGTTGGTATTCGATCAACTGACCGGTCAGTTCCCGGCGCAGTTCTTCCGTTTCTTCCTCATACTTAGGCAGGAGCATCACCGACTTGATATGCACCAGACGGGCCGCCATCTCCAGAAACTCGCTGGCCACGTCCATATTGTAGTCCTGCATCTGCTGGATGGCCGCCAGATATTGCTCCAACACTTGGGAGATGGGAATGTCGTAAATATTCAGTTTATTCTTCTGTACCAGAAAAAGAAGCAGGTCCAAAGGCCCTTCAAAATCCGGTAACTTGTAGGATATGGTTTCCATAGAAACGCTCCCGTATGAATGATAATTAAATGCCAAACAAGGCGAACAATCCCCGGAACACCACGCTGTGCAACAGGCTCAGAGGGGCATCCAGCACCCCGGTGAACAAAAGCAAGAACAGGCCGAGGGTGATGTACCGACTGTTGGCTTCCAGAGCGTACGCCCAACGGCCGGGTAACAGGGAACTCCACAGCCGACTGCCATCCAACGGCGGTATGGGCAGAAGATTAAAGACCGCCAACGACACATTGATGGATGCGATGGTGTAAATCAGGATATCCGCCAAGGCATACAACACCTTACCGTCGGTAATGAACAGCATACTCAGCCGGAACAAACCCACCGCCGCCACCGCCATCAGCAGATTGGACAGAGGACCAGCCAAGGATACCAACGCCATATCCCGTCTACCCCGGCGCAGGTTATAGGTGTTGACCGGCACCGGCCGGGCATAGCCGATACCCACCGTCAAGATCATCAGGGTGCCCCACAGGTCCAGATGCTTAAAGGGGTTGAGGGTCAACCGCCCTTGCCACTTGGCCGTATCGTCACCACACAGATGAGCCGCATAGGCGTGAGCCAACTCGTGGACCGGCAACACCAACAGCAGTATCACCGCATAGGCAAACATCAGGTACAGGATGGAGGTCACATCCATAGAGGCCCGGTTTTCCATAAAGGTACGTAACATAATGAAACTCCTTGATATACACAGATATACACATTATATTGTAACAAAACTCCGGTAAAATTACAAGTGTTTCGGGCAAAGTCGCCGGGCTTATAAAAGTTTTTTTGCAAACCTTGTAAAAAAGGCTTGATTTTTTAAAAGAAATCTGCTAAACTTGTTCCGTTGCGTCAATAGGGACTTTGCGCCCTGTTGCCACTATGTGGAACGGACTGCCTTACGGCAGACCCAAAAGAAGGAGGTGCAGAACCATGGCAAAATGCGATTTTTGCGGTAAGAGTGTGACTTTCGGCATCCGT
>JAZRMD010000178.1:0-8445 GCA_045647285.1 Acutalibacteraceae bacterium | reverse complement strand
GGTGTCGTCCTTGCTGCCGTCGTTGACAAACAAGATCCGGCTATCCTCGGCAATCAAACCGGCATCCTGCATGGACGTCAGTTGCTTAAGAAACAGCGGTGCCGTTACCGGCAACACCTCCTGCTCGTTGTAGCAGGGGATAACGATATATAAGGTAGGTTTCATCGGACAGCCCCCTTGGTGGTCGTTGGTAGTATTATAGCAAACCCACCGGCCCTTTGTCAAATCATAACCACCGATGCAACCGGTGGTTTGACTAACCCCTAAAAGGGTAATGTGCTCCGCTTTTCTTGGCTCCGTCTGACGAGGGAGCTGTCCGAGCGTCAGCGAGGACTGAGGGAGAGATAACGAAACTCCCCCTGCGTCTGCGGCAAAGCCGCCACCACCTCCCCTGACAAGAGGAGGCAAGACATCGCTCCGCTATTTTGTCTTCCCCCCAGTAGAACTGGGGGTTTATTCCCACGCCTAAAGGCACCAACCAAAAAGCCGCCGCAGACAGACCTGCGGCGGCTTGATTATTGCATTAGCGTTGGGGAAGCAGTTGCGCCAGACGGTTGGCGATGGTCATAGGCGCCGGGTCGTAGTTGCCCTTCTCCACCACGATGCAGAAGGCGGTTTTGGCGGACTCTATGACGCCGATGAGCAGTTGGTCGTTGGTGCGGTCCCCCTGCTCGGCGGTGCCGGTCTTGGCGTAATCAATGCTCCGGCTCATACTGTGATAGCCGTAATAGTGGGCATCCACACCGGCCTTCCAGAATTGGGCGGTGGTGTCGGCGGTCTTTTCGGACAGCAGACGGACGCTGTCCGGCTCTGGCTCGTGGATGACCGCATCCCCCTGGTTGGGGTTGACGATGGAGGTGACAATGTACGGATCGGCGGCCTTGCCGCCGTTTGCCACCGCCGCGGCCAACCGGGCCATATCGATGACGTTGACCTGGGTCTTACCCTGACCGATCAACCCCCAGACGTTGTTAAAACTGGCGGTGTTGGTGATGCTTACCGAGGAGTGCTCCTTGGTCAGCCCATCCACCGTTTCTTCCGGTACCTGGGCGCCGTTGACCGCAAACCCCATTTCCTTAAGGGTGTCCAGCGCCTTATCCAGATTGAGTCGTTCAATCAACTGAGCAAAGTAGCAGTTACAGCTCATACCGATGGCGGCGGAAAACCCGATGGACCCGTGATACCCGGCACACACCACCTCGTAGCCGTCGGACAGCTTGTAGGTGCGGTTGCAGGTAAAGGTGAGCTTTTGCACGTTGAGCCCTTGGTCCACCGCCAGGGCGGCGGTGATAATCTTCATCGTCGAGCCGGGTATGTACACCTGCTGAAAACAGTTGTTGATAAAGGAAGACTGGTCGCTGTTGGGGTCGTAGGCCGGCAGGGACAGGGCGGAATACACCTCACCGGTCTCGTAGTTGTACGCAAACAGACAGCCGGATTTGTTCTTGAACATAGCGGCCAGTTCCTTCTGGGATTCCTCCGGTAAGAGGGTGGTGTTCATCACCCGGGGGAGGGTCTCCAGAGAGGCATGACCGATAAGGGCGTTGACGTTATCCGAGCGCAGTTTATCTGCGTGGCGGTACAGCAGGGTGTTGTGCATATGCTCCCGGTGGCCGATGAGGTTGCCAAAGGCCTGGTAACTGCCCACGGCGCCCTCTTCATAGATGGTACCGCCAAACCGGTCGGTGATCCGGCAGGTGACCCCGTTAAAGTTCACGATATCCTCATAGGTCACGTAGGAGGCGGCGTCTATCACCCTCCAGAGGGTGCCGGCCAGAATACCCACCACCAGTATCAGCGCCATCACAATAAATTTGCGCTCCTGCCGGATGGGCTCCCGATGCCGCTTTTTGCGTCCGGCGGCGGTTCTTTGCACCTCTTCAAAGCTCACCGTTACCCCCCGGTTGTCCGGGGCGTTGGTGGGATGGGGGAAGTATTTCATCGGGAATTCACCTCCAACGGTTTAATGGTGGGATGCAGGGTGGCCAGTACCAGACCGGCCATGGCGCAGAAGCTGATAAGCGCCGAGCCGCCGCTGGACAGGAAGGGTGCCACAATACCCGTAAAGGGCAGTACGTCCACCGACCCTAAGGCATTAAACACCGCTTGTACCAGCAACACCACCGCCACCTGGGCGGTCAGGAAGTAGAACTGGCGGTACACGGCGTGCTTGCGGATGGGGATGACGATGAGTAAGGCGTAGCACAGCAGGACCACCAGCAACATACCGTAGCCGAACACGGCGGTCAGACCGGCAATGGCCATATCGTTGTGAATGGCCGGAATGTTGATGATGTAGGAGGAGTTTTCAATTCCCAGTCCACCCAATCCGCCAAAAATCAGGGCCTTGAGCATATCCGCCTGTTGGGTAATGGGGTTGCCCGGCTCCATAGCCGCCCCCACGTTGCCAAAGCGCTCCTGTGCGTAGGGGAAGAAGGACAGCAGCAGGGGGAATGCGCCGATGGCCAGTATGAGCAGAATGAGCAGGAGTTTTTTGCTTTCATACCACGAGAAGGTCATCTTGTTGTCCAGCAGTAAGAACAGCATGATCACCAGCATGGCCAGTACCACGAAGGCGGCGCCCATATCCCGGATCAGCATCATAGCCAGTATGGACAGGAAACTGACCCCGATGGCCACCAGCGCACGCCAGGTCTTGCCGTAAGCGGAGGCAAACAGGATGACCAACAGCACCTTCACAAACTCGCAAGGCTGGAAGGCGAAGCCGCCGACGGAGAGGTTGATCTTGGCGCCGTTGACCGTGTCGCCAAACAACAGCAGTATCCCCAGCAGCCCCACAATACCCACCGCCGGCGCTAAAAACAGCAGGTCGGCGGCAGACACACGCAGGCGGTTTTCCTGGGGGCCTACCCCCAGATACAGGTATTTTTTACGCAATTTGGCGGCGGTGTAAGGCATCCGGCGGTACACCGTAAAGGCCACTACACCGGCCACGATGGCGGCGATAAGCAACAGTAAATCCTTAAGGTCCATCCCAAAGATGACCTGATAGGACAGCCCCACGGAGATGAGTATACACACCGCCGATAGGGGGGCGCTGATGTGCATATAGTAGTCCTTGGTGGGGGCGTCTATAAGATGGGATGCGGTCTGAAATGAGGCGGTCTTGAAGGATTGCATCACCGCCCCGGCTAACAGCACACACACCAGAAGCATCATAGACAGGGCGTAATACTTGTCCCGGTTGCGCAACATGGTGATGCGGTTGGTATACATGTCGATACGGGCGTTCAGGGTGGCGGTGTCCTGGTCCGAGGCCCCCACCAGCTGTTCCTCGGCCGCTTCTATGCGTTGCTGACATTCCGCTACACGGGTGTCGGTCACCGGACCCAGTTCGCCGAGGGTGAAGGCCATCAGCGCCACAATGAAGGCGGCGGTGAGCAACTGGATGAAAAAGCTGAACCCCTTAGTGGTCCGTTTTCCGGTTTGCATCATCCTTCACCTCCGTTGTACACAATACGCAGTACGGTATCCCCTAACAGCACCTCGTCGTTGACCCACAAGGCGCACCGGTCGTTATTCTGGTACAGCATCTTTTTGGCTTTTTTGTGGGCGTACAGAGGGGGCACCTCCGGGAATTGGGGCACCATCCGTCCGGTCTTGGGGTCCTCCGCCTCCGGCAGATGGGACACCAGACATCGCAGATAGCCCGGCTTACCCCAGTCGCCCTCGGTGTACACCCAGATAACGGGTTGTTCCAACCGACGGATAAACAGCCTCAGACAGCCGTCATCCGGGTCAATGGTGATCTCCGCCGCCGTACCGGCCAGCCGGCGGTCGGCGGTGGCAATGGGCAGGTCCAGTTGGTACCGCTTCTTGCCATCCTCCCGTCCCACGGTGATGCTGGTAGACCCGATGGCATAGCGGTTGAGTGGTTCCCGGTGGGTGGGTGCGCCCGGGGAGGGGGACTCCTCCGTGGGGGTACCGTACACCTCGATCACCAGGTTTTCAAACATATTCTGTATCTGGCGGCTTTGGGCCCGGGCCTCGTTGCGCAACTGCGCCAACAACAGCACCGCCACCACGATACCGCCAATCACGATTAAGAAGTAAGTCATGGCCATTCCTCCCTATTTTTTGCCGGAGAACAGATGGGCGATGGATACAAACAGGACGTAGCCTGCCGGCATACCCAACAGCAACAATCCGCCTATCTGGGCGGCGTACAGCCACCGTGCCCATTGAGGGGGTAGGGCGGTCAGATAGGTCACGCCCACCCAGTACATGGCCGTACCCACCCCGATGAGCAGCAACAGGAGCAACAAGGGGATGCACACCGGCACCACCCAGCTCAGCAACCGGGCAACGCCTTTGGCAAATCTCTTGGGTCCGTCCGCCTCCCGGGCGTGCTTATCCCGGCGTTGGCTGTGGCGCCCTTCCCGGGCATAGGTTTCTTCCCGGTGGTACGCTTCTTCCCGGTCCCGGTGGTCCTTATTCCGGCGACGCTCGTCCCGGTCGTCGTGATCCTTACATTTGTTTTCGCTCTTGTCTATTTTGTCTTTATCTTTATCTTTGTTCTTTTTACCCTTTTTCTTGGGTGTGGGGGCAGTCCGGTCCTGGCCGGTAATGACCCACATATCCCCGTCTGCCCGGTCGTTGGCCTGTTTTTTGTCCCGTTGGGCCACCAGAGGGGCGGCCTTTTGGGTGAGCAGGTCTACGGCTCGGGAGGTGGGAGGCAAGGTCTGCCGGGCGTCGTACATCTCCACCAGTTCGTCGGGGGTAAACCGGTCGGCTGTCAGCAGACGGCACAGGATATCCTCGCTGAGCAGGGACATCAACCCGGCGCCACGAGGTGCGGCGCCCTGGGCGGCGATGTGATCGAGATACTGCCAATACTCCACACCGTTGGCGTTGTCAAACAGCAGTTTCGCCAGTCGCCGGTCCTCCTCCGACAGCCGGGCAAACACCTTGGCACCGGCCGGCAGGGGCACAAAGGAGGTGATGGCATCCTGCACCAGCGTGATCTTCTGGGTGGCCATGGCGCCGCTGTAATTACCGGCGGCGGTAATGGCCTCCAGCACGTCGCCGTACATCAGCACCAACGCCGTGCCAAAGCTCTCGGACGCCGCCGACGCCCCCAGATGGTAGGACAGGTCCTTACGCCGGGCAGTCGGCAGTTGGCGTAACAGCCAGAACAGTTTGGCAAACAGGCCCTCGTCCCGGTCACAGCCGGCAAACACCTGTCCCCGAAGCATCTCCTGCTTGTGGGCGGCGACGGTGGCGTAATACGCCGCCGTCATCAGCGCCGTTTGGGTGTCCTGCGGCAGAGGGGCGGAGGGTTGCAACTTGGTAACCGACAGATCGGGGATGGTGTAACCGGCCTGTTGCAACAGAGCGTCCGAGCGTTGCACACACTCAAAGAAGTTCACCTGCATATCGTCCTGATAGAAGGCGTCCGCCTCCTGGGGGGTGAACAGCCAGTTCACCGACGCAAAGATGGACCGGGATTCCCCGATGCAGGTGCAGTCCTTGTAGATGACCGAGAGTACGTAGCGGTCCTGTACGGGCGCAAAGCGGTAGCACCGGCGGTGGTCAGCCGCAGTGGGCCCCACGATATGCTGATGCTCGTATAGGTGAACAATGCTCTCCCGGTAAGCGTCCGGAAAGTCGGGATGGGCGTTGTACAGCCGGTATCCCTGGGCGCCGCCGGCGTAGACAATGTATTTTTCCACCGGTATGCTCTCCTTTCGGTGCGGATTACAGGATATCGTCAATGGGGAAGATATCCAGCATATTCAGTATCCACAGCAGGGGGTCCAGTACGTTGATACCCTCTTGGAAATTCAGGAACTCGTTGCCGTCCTTGTCCTGATAGGGGGTGGCGGTCTTAATGAGGAAGGCGGATGCGTCGGTGCGGTCGCACACCCCCTTGACCAGGGCGTTGGCCCGGGCAAACAGGGACATCTGCAGAGCCACCCGAGGCTTAATGGCGTCCTTGAGATACATAGCGTTGCCCTGATAGGCAAAGGTGTCCTCGGTAATCCACGGTACGGGTATCCCCGGAGCCTGGCCGCTGATCTCCTCCACCGACTGGTGGAACAGGGTGTCAATCTTGTTGAGCACGAAGGCCACCGGCCGGTTAAACAACAGTTTGAGCTCGTCGTTGACCCGGTTGTAGGTGGTGGCAATGCTGTATGCGCCGGTCTTGGCGCTGGGTTTGAGGTCGGTGGGGTCCATCATAAACACCACCGCATCCACGCCGGTATAGCCCTTACCGCCGTTAAAGATGTGGGCTGCGGAGTTCTTAAACTCCATCTCCTTATCCTTGGCAAACAACTCGCCGGCAAAGTCCAGCAGCAGTATCTGGGCTACGTCCTTCGTACCGTTTTCGGTGCGTTCGGCAATGGTCAGGCAACGGGTGTTGCCCACGGCGTTGATGGGGGTAGCCTCCGGCGGATGGTCGGCGGCGTCCTCCAACTGGTCCGGCACCAACACGTACCGGTGGTGTTCCCCGTCCGGTTGTTGCTGACTGGTGAGCTTGTTGAGGTTGTGCAGACAGGACATAGCGGCGATCCAGCAGGATTTACCCACCGTCCGGGCGCCGATAACGGCCACAATGTACGCCGGCAGGTTGCCCACGCCGGGTATCAGCTCCTGCACACTCTCCCAGCCGGGCTGTTTGCCCACACAGAAGGGACAGGCCCGGGTAAACTTATAGGCTTTTTGCTGGTCTGCGATACGGCACTCCACCATAATCTGGTGGGGGATACCCACCTTGCCGAGCAGATTGGCGTCGGACAGGGCGCAATGGGTGACGGCCACCCCCTCGGCGTTTTGCTGATACGCCGGGGTGTAGATTTCCACCAAAAAGCGTCTGCCGGAACGCCGACGCAGTTGCACCCATACGTTGAGTTCTCCGTTATAGTAATAGGCATCGTCGGTAGCGTGACCGCACCGGCGACACAGAACATATCCGGCTTTTAACATAGTCCGTTACCCCCTTATCCACGTGATGGTGCACAGCATCTCTTCGCCGGGCGTTTCCACGCCGTTCTTTTCTTCAATAATGCCGTAGGAGAAGATGACCGGCTCGTTTATCGCCAGTTCCACCGTTTCCGCCGCATAGGTGTCGGTAGGATTGGCGCCGGGGGGCGTCCAGTAGGCGTACACCCGTTCCTGCCCGGACTTGCTGACGATGCGCTCCACCGACAGGATGGCCAGTTCTTCTACACCGCCCACCGTACAGCGCAGACGGTAGTTGACCCGGCTGGGACCGTCGCTGGACCAGGGGCGTATCTGCTCCATCCGTACGCCGTCCATGGCGCTGGGCTCCAGAGCCTGTATCCGCAGATAGGATACGGAGGGCTCCCGAAAACAGTAATCGCTGGTCTGACGCAGGGTATGTAACCGCCACCACGCCCGACTACGCTCTGCAAAGGACAGCATACGGGAACTGCCCACCGGCTTGGTGGCCCCGGCGGTGCCGCCGCCGGTGATGATCTTCTTAAGCCGTCTGTGTACCACCGGTACGGCGATACAGCAGAACAGCCAGAATAGGATATACAGCGCCGCCAGGATGGGCAGCACCTGCAAACAGGTCAAAAAGGGACCTTCCTCCACCTCGCCGTATTGCAGGATGAAGGCGCATATCACAATGACCGGTATGGCCACCAGAATCAGTTGCCAACGGCGGCGTATGGCCGCATAAAAACGGGCCCGGCGGCTTAAGGCTGTGCGTACCGCCAACGTATCCGTAGAGTTCATAGTATCCATCCTTTCTAACGGCTTACCGGTATGCCACCGATAAAGTGGAATCCGATGCCCTTTTTCTCCACCGTTTCCTCCGCAGTCTGTCCCACCGTGACGGTCTGGGACCGGGAGGACACCGGCAGGGTGGTGGGGGCGTCGTCCGCACGGAAGGTATCCGCCATATACACGGGGGTATACCAACCGGCGTCATCCGGCTGGGCATTCCCCCGGAAGGTGTGTACGTACACCCGCACCGGTTGGTTGCCAAACAACCCCACGATATCCGTGCCGGTCAGGGAAGCGATGGTGGGGGCGGTGACCCCGTCGCTTACCACCACGTCCAGAGGGCACATATTGCTCTCGTTGGGGGCTTCGGGGGCAAAGATATGGATATGGCCGCTAAACTCCCGGCGGTGGGTATCGTTGCCCAGATAGCCGCACAGGTCGTACAGGGCGCCCTTGAGTTCCGTCCGGTCCATAGGTCCCCGGCGTCCGGCGGCCAGCGTCTGTAGGTACGTCAGCGCCTCGTCCCCGGTCATAGGCGGCAGGGCCAGGGGCTCCGGGTTGGGGGTCAGATGGGGCTTGGTCACGTGGCGACAGCCGTAGGACAGCACCGCCACACGGGAGGCGTCGCCCCCCTGCAACACCTGTTGGGCGGCCTTGCCGTACGCCCCACGACAGCCGTCCAGATGGGAGGTGTCTATGAGGAAGTACGCCACCTTACCCGGGTCACGG
>JAZRMD010000177.1:0-2093 GCA_045647285.1 Acutalibacteraceae bacterium | reverse complement strand
CGGTCATGCCGGGACGGATGGCCTTGATGACCTCTTGGGTGGCGATGTTGGCAATGCGATAGCCTTCGCGCAGACAGTTCAGTTCGTTCTCCGACTTGATGGAGCGCAGTTCCACCATCACCTTGCCGGCATCCACGATTTCCGCCTCGGGGAAAGCTTCCCGGATGGCGTTAAAGATGGTGACGGAGGTGTCCAGGAAGGAGGCTACGCCAATGCGTATCTTCTTGCCGGTCACCCCGATGTATTTGAATACGTCCGCAAAGGTATCCGGCTTCAGTTCCGGGTAGGACGGGTCGGCACCCTCACGGTAAGCAGTCAACACAAAGGTGCGGTCCAGTTTGTTACGGTCGGCACCAAACACAGCGGATTCCGGGCCTACCATCAGCGCCGCTTTACCGTCGGCGGAAATGGCTACGCCGGCACGCTCAAACAGCGGCCAGAAGCCGGAAAAATACCGGGGATTGGCGTAGTCGGCCTCGTTGCCGTTGACGATGAGGGCGCCCAGACCTTCCCGTTGCAGGATGGCCGCCGCCCGGGCCACGCGTTCTTTGTACTCGTAATCGGGGATACAGATTCTTGCCACAGTTTTGTCCTCCTTAAATATGTAATGATGGATCATTCACAGTAGCCGGGAGTGGTGTAAAAGTGTACGTGCCGGGGCTCTGCCCGTCCGTACTGGGCCACCACGGGGATGTCGCTTTCCAGCATAATGGCGTACTGTTCGCCCTCCCGGGCGGTGTGTGCGCCAAAGTCTTTTTCTTCATTGGTGCGTAGGCAACGCACGCGCATGGCCTCTACCGTTACGGGAAACCGTACGGGTTCCCTGTCTACGTACAATAGGGTCACCTGTATGTGGGCGCATTGGTCGGACACGTTGGTGACAATGACCGACTCGTGGCCGGGGATCTCGTGGTCGCCCTTGGGCGGTAGCTCCGCATCCGGGAATATCCAGACCTTTTTACCGTAGTCCATAGTTATCCCTCGCTTCTTTTTTATCTATTATACCATTGACAAGCTCCTTTTTCTTGTGATATCATCCTATAAAATGGTAAATTATTCACTTTTGAGGTGCCTATGCAACTGTATACGTATCTGGATAAGAAACAGCACGGAACCTTGGAGTTTCCGGCGGAATACTACTACGTCGACGCCCAACACCCCCGGTATCGGATGGGGTTTCATTGGCATAAGGAGTGGGAACTGCTACAGGTGTTGGAGGGGTCGTTTTCGGTGTATCTGGAGGATAAGCAGTACGTTTTGCACCCGGGGGACGTATTGCTCATTCCGGGGGAGACCCTCCACGGCGGGGAGCCCCATGATGCGGTATATACGTGTCTGGTGTTTGATCTGTACGGCCTGTTTCATAAGACCGACGCGGTCAAGCCGCTATTGCGTCCCTTTTACCGCAAGGAGTATGCGCCCCGGCTTCTGTTTCCGGCATCACGGGATGGCACGGTTAACGAGATCTCGCAGGAGATGACGACCGAGTGGGGTCAGCCGGGGTATGAGTTGACCGTTCTTTCCGGGTTGGGGCGGCTGTTTGCCCATTTGATCCGGACGGAGCAGTACAGCCGACAGACCGCCGCTGACAGTCATTGGTCGGATAAGCTGAAGCCGGTGTTGGAGTACATAGACCGGCACTATGACCAGGCGGTGCGCTTGAAAGATCTGGCGCAGGCGGCCGGTATGAGTCCCAAGTATTTTTGTCGGGTGTTTCGGGCCATGACCCATTATACGCCGATGAATTACGTAAACCTGTACCGCATCGAGCAGGCAGCGTATCTGCTGGAAACCACCGATATGAGCATTACCGAGATCGGCAGTCGTTGCGGTTTTTGGGAAAGCAGTCATTTTACTAAGGTGTTTAAGCAGTACAAGCATACCACCCCACGGGATTACAGAATGGGAAAGAAATAACGCCCACCGAACGGTGGGCGTTTGGTTACTTTTCTATAAACTTGACGGCGGTACCGTACACGATGACTTCCGCCGCCCCTTGCATAATGGCGGAGGATGCGTAGCGGATGTTGACCACGGCATCGGCACCCATGGCCTCGGCTTCGGCCACCATACGCTTGGTAGCTAACGCTCGG
>JAZRMD010000176.1:0-3960 GCA_045647285.1 Acutalibacteraceae bacterium | reverse complement strand
TCCAAGGCTTGGGGTATCATCTTGGCTGCCCGGGCGCCGGGGCCGTAAGGCAGCCCCTTTGCCCGGGCTCCGTCCCGGACGGCGGCCCGGGCGGCCATGGTGCCGAAGGTGATGATCTGCGCCACCCGGTCAGCACCGTATTTATCTATCACGTAATCGATGACCTGTTGCCGCTTCTCGGTGCAAAAGTCCACGTCAAAGTCGGGCATACTTACCCGTTCCGGGTTGAGAAACCGTTCAAACAGCAGGTCGTACTGTAAGGGGTCTATCTGGGTGATGCCCATACAATAGGCGCACAGACTGCCGGCACCGGAGCCACGGCCGGGGCCTACCGGGATATCGTGGGTACGGGCGTAGTTGACGTAATCCGCCACGATAAGAAAGTAATCGGCGTACCCCATACGCCGGATAACGTCCAGCTCGTACGTGAGCCGTTCCATCACTGTGGCGTCGGGATGGTCGCCGTACAGACGGTGCATTCCCTCCCGGCATAGCTGTTCCATATAGGCGTTGCTGTCGCCGCCGGGCGCATCAAAGGCCGGTAGCTTTAGTTGCCCAAAGGTAATGTCCAGGGCGCACCGGTCGGCAATTTCCACCGTGTTCTGCACCGCTTCGGCAGGAAACAGCGCCGCCATTTCGTCGCCGGAACGCAGATAAAACTCCTCGGTCTCAAAGCATAGAGGACTGGGCTCCTGCAGGGTGGTACCGGTCTGGATGCAGCACAGCACACGCTGCATTTCCGCATCCTCCCGGGTCACGTAATGTACGTCGTTGGTGCAGACCAGGGGAATGCCCGTTTCGGTGGATAGCCGCCGCAGGGCAGGCAGGATCTGTTTTTCCTCCGCCATACCGTGGTCCTGCATTTCCAGATAAAACCGGTCTTTGCCAAACACCTGTGCGTACCATAGGGCGGTGCGCTTGGCGGCGGCGTAGTCGCTCTGCAACAGGCTTTGGGGAATTTCGCCTGCCAGACAGGCGGACAGGGCAATGAGTCCCTCGTGGTGCTTCTCCAATAGGGAGTGGTCCACCCGGGGACGCATATAGAATCCGTCCACCCAACCGGCAGACACCAACTTGAGCAGGTTGTGATACCCCTGCTCGTTTTCGCACAGCAATATCAGGTGATGGTAGTTGTTATCCTGCCCGTACACCTTGTCGTGCAGGGTGCGGGGGGCTACGTACACTTCACACCCGATAATGGGCTTGATGCCCTGCTTTTTACATTCTTTATAGAAATCAACGGCCGCATACATAGCGCCGTGGTCGGTGATGGCCAACGCCTGTTGTCCCAACGCCTTGGCGTGGGCCACCAACTGCGGAATCCGGCAGGCGCCGTCCAGAAGACTGTATTCGGTGTGTACGTGCAGATGCACAAAGGGTGTCACAGACAGCGCCTCCTTTCGGTGGTTTATTTCAGTGATTCCGCAAAGGCCAGTATGCGTTGCATACGGTGATTAACACCGCTGCGGCTAAGAGGGGGGTCCAGAGCCTGTGCCAATTCGCGCAAGGACATATCCGGGTTTTCCAGCCGTAGTCGTGCAAGGGGTTGCAGGTCCTGGGGCAATGCGCCGATACCGCAGATGCTTTCGATCCGGCGTACCGCCTGCAGGTGGATCCCGGCGGCGGCCACGGTCTTGTCCATGTTGGCGTTTTCAAAGTTAAACCGGCGGTTGGTGTTGTTGCGAATGCTCTTGACCATCTTGACGTTCATCAGTTCCAGGGTGGCCCGGGGTGCCCCCAGATAGGTCAGACAGTCTTCGATGCGTTCGCTTTCCTTAATATACACCACGTACGAGCCGTTGCGTGTTACCACCTTGGCAGGAAAGTCCACTTCCCCCAGCAAGGCCAACAGGTCCCGGCTCAGATTGTAGTACGGTACGGTAAACTCCAGATGATAGTCATGCTGTGGGTCGGTCACCGCGCCACAGGCCAAAAAAGCGCCACGCAACAGGGCACGGGCGCAGTGTTCGCAATCCAGATTGGCTCGGTTGAGCCGTACGCTGATATCTTTGGGTCCGTGGCCGAAGCGCTCCAATATCCGCAGACGCTGTTGTTGGTCGTCAAACCGACGCACCTGCAGATCGACCCGGCGGCGCAGGGTTTGGGCGGTGGGGGGTTCCACACCACATACCTGTGCAACCAGTTGCCCGTATAGGTCGGCTACCGCCGTCTGTTCGGTCACCAGAGAGATCTCGCCGCCGTGAAAGGCGTGGGCAAACTCCAGCATACCGTACGCCTGTGCTGTCCGGCAACAGGCTTTGTTCGGCACTTCGGTTACCAGTTCGTTTTTGACATCCGATGAGAAGGACATAGGGTACCTCCCGATTAAAACTCGCCGATGAAGCGTACTTCCGGTTCCAGGTCCACGCCGTTCATTTCCTTGATAACGGATTGCACGTGGCGACACAGGGCCATCACGTCGGCGGCGGTAGCGCCCCCACGGTTGATAACAAACCCGGCGTGTTTTTCACTTACTTGCGCGCCGCCTACGGTGTACCCCTTGAGCCCGGCCTGCTCAATGAGTGCCCCGGCAAAATGCCCTTCGGGACGCTTAAAGAAACTACCGGCGCTGGGATATTCCAACGGCTGTTTTTCCTGCCGTCTGCCCATTAGGTCTTTCATGGTGGCGGTGATATGGTCCGGATCACCCGGTTGCAGGCGGAATACCGCCTCCACCACCACCGCCGGATACCGGTCCATCAGGGCGGAATGGCGGTAGCTGAGTGCCAGTTCTTCTGCCGACAGGGTGACGGGGGTATAATCCGGCCCCTGGGTGGGGATCACCGTCACGGCGGTCAGCACCTGCGCCATTTCGCCACCGTAGGCGCCGGCGTTCATATATACAGCACCACCCACGGTGCCGGGGATACCGTAGGCAAACTCCAACCCGGTCAATCCTCTGTCACGGGCAAACAGACACAATTGCGTCAGACTGATGCCGGCCGGACAGTGCAGAAGCCCGTCGTCGGTCAGGGTGGGGGTGCGGTCGGTAAATTTAAGCCGCAACACAGCCCCACGAAATCCCTTGTCGCCTATGAGCAGATTGGACCCGTTTCCCAACACCAGGAAGGGGATATTCTCCTGGCGGCAGCAGGCCACCACCGCAGCCACCGCTTCGGCGGTGGGAATATCAATGCACAGGTCCGCCGGACCACCGATATGAAAAGAAGTGGCGGCCGCCATGGGCGCCTGTTGGGTGATACGGCAACCCCACCGGGTTGCACATTCCATAAGCGTTGTGTGTTCCATAGCTGCCGCCTTTCTTACATTTTGTTTAATTCTGCCGCAGGAAAGCTGCGCCGATAATACCGGCGTCGTTACCCAACTGGGCGGTGCATAACACCGCTTTTTTGTCGGATTCAAACTGATACTGTTCCTTGGCAACGATCTGGCGCAGAGGCGCCATCAGGTTCTCTCCCTCGTGGCAGATACCGCCGCCGATGCAGATGACCTCCGGCTGGAATATGTTGACCATATTACCCAGACCCACGCCAATGTATCGGATATAGGTGTCCACCACCTGTTTGCCGGCCGTATCCCCTTCGCGCATGGCGTCAAAGGCGGTGCGTCCGTTTACGTTGTCCAGCGATCCGGCAATCTGCCACATCTTGCTGTCCTTATGCTCCTCCATAGCCCGACGGGTCTGGCGGATAAGGGCGGTAGCGGAAGCGTAGGCTTCCCAACAACCATGGCGTCCACAGGTGCAGGGCTCTCCGTCCACCACGATAACGGTGTGACCCAACTCGGCACCAAAGTAGTTGTGTCCGGCAAAGATCTTGCCGTCAATGATGACGCCGCCGCCGACACCGGTGCCCAGCGTAATGCACACCAGGTTCTTTTTGCCCTTGCCGGCACCGGCTACAAACTCGCCGTAAGCCGCTGCGTTGGCGTCGTTCTCTACGCTGATGGGTTTACCCAACGCCTTGTGTAGATACGCACGCATAGGCACGTTGACAAACC
>JAZRMD010000175.1:0-10666 GCA_045647285.1 Acutalibacteraceae bacterium | reverse complement strand
ATTCGGGAATACCTGCAAAACGAATCTCTATCCACCATAAGCTCTCCGGATCTGGAGGACACCGACAACTGGATCGAAGTACCGTTGGGATAACCATGCATAAGCAAGGGAGCATCAACCACAAGGTTGATGCTCCCTTTCAATTTTTATAAACCCAGATCCTGGCAAATGGCTTGTATTTCGCCAATATATTCTCTATCCGCCAAATGGTGACCGCTTTGCAGCTCTTTGATAGCGGCACGGCGCTTATCGGGTAACAGCATACGTCCCCAACGGCGCACCTGCGCGTACGGAATCAACCAACGGCGTCCTTTAACCTCCGGATAGTACACGCACAGATTCTCATACGATGCAAAAAGTCGGGATAGCAGATATCCGATGCGTCCCTTGGATACGCGCTGTATGAGCAATCGATTTTCCGTCATACCGTAAGTGCCACCGCGCAGGATGTATTCCGCCAAGCGCAAGGTTTTTTCCGTATACGGAGCTGCGGAAAACCACACCTCGCTCAGTTCCACCATCCCCTGCTCAAAGGACACCAAGTCGCCTTTTTCCAGCAACTGCTGACGTTTTGCCGCATCGCCTTGCACCCGATGGCGTAAGAGCCACAGGTCCATCACCGAACGGACACCGCAACCGCCACTCTGGAAATGCCGGGCCATATGCGCAATATGATAGTAGTAGAACAGGGCATCCGGCATACGTCGGCGCCATTGATACCCGTCTACGGTCTCCACCACATCCCAGACGGTAGAAAGCACGACAGCCGAATTTTTAACCAAACTGCCTTCAATCAAAGTATAGTGCAATTCTATATGCAACTCGCTGTCGGTATGGAAGCTCCGATCGTGACTTCCCCTCCGTGTCAGTTCCCAGTGCAACTCGTCCTGCAACAAGTTGGTGGCACGGTCCAGGTCCTTTTCCGGGACCAACAAATCAATATCACAGGAGGTACGCATCCACACCTCAGGATAAGCATGCCGCAAAACGGAACCCTTAAGAGGAATGTGGGGTATCTGATGCTTTTCCAACAAGGCGCACATACGGTCCAGCTCATAGGTCATCCGTTCTGCCCGGTAGAGCGCCTGGCCCTGGGCATCCAGTATACGAATAGCACAGGATGGATCTTCCACGTCCCCCAACAAATGCAGAAGGTCGTGCTTTTGCGCCAAACGGCAAGCCAGTTCTACCCCTTCCAATGGTTGCTCAGCAACCGGCTCACCCACAATCGCCCGGCGAAGTAGAACGAATAGAGTATCCCAATTATTCACCATCTGCTCCACCTTTCTGCTAAAATCAGTTTTCCGTCTTTCTCCAGACCATCTTATCCACCACACCGGTGTAAGACTGAATCAACTTGACCACCTTGGTGGACACATTCTCTTCCACGTAATCCGGCACTGGTATGCCGTGATGACCATCCGCATTAAGCGATACGGCGGTATCCACCGCCTGCAACAAGCTCTTTTCGTCGATGCCGGCGAGAACGAAGCATGCCTTATCCAACGCTTCGGGGCGTTCGGTAGAGGTGCGGATGCACGCCGCCGGGAAGGGCTGTCCCACCGAGGTGAAGAAGCTGGACTCCTCCGGCAAGGTGCCGGAATCCGACACGCAACAGAAGGCGTTCAACTGCAAACAATTATAATCGTGGAAGCCCAAAGGCTCGTTACGGATCACACGGCGGTCCAGCACAAAGCCGCTCTGCTCCAGCCGCTTACGGGAACGGGGATGGCAGGAATACAGTATGGGCATATCGTACTTTTCCGCCAGAGCGTTGATGGCGTTGAACAGAGAAAGAAAATTCTTCTCGGTGTCAATGTTCTCTTCCCGATGGGCCGACAGCAGGATATACCGGCCTTTTCCCAGGCCCAGTCGCTGGTGTACGTCACTCTTGAGGATGTTATCCAGATTGGCGTGCAACACCTCCGCCATAGGACTACCCGTAACAAAGGTGCGTTCCTTAGGCAGACCGCAGTCCGCCAGATACCGCCGGGCGTGTTCAGAATACGCCAGATTGACGTCCGAAATAATATCCACAATGCGGCGATTGGTTTCCTCTGGTAGGCACTCATCCTTGCAACGGTTGCCGGCTTCCATATGGAAGATGGGAATGTGCAACCGCTTGGCCGAAATAGCAGACAAGCAGGAGTTGGTATCGCCCAAAACCAGCATGGCGTCCGGCTTAACAGCCGCCATCAGCTTGTAGGAACAATTGATGATGTTGCCCACCGTAGCACCCAAATCATCCCCTACCGCGTCCATATACACGTCCGGATCTGCCAGACCCAGGTCCTTGAAAAAGACGCCGTTGAGATTGTAATCGTAGTTCTGTCCGGTGTGGGCCAACAAGCAGTCAAAATACTGCCGGCACTTATTGATGACTGCTGACAAGCGGATGATCTCCGGGCGGGTGCCAACAATGATGAGCAGTTTTAATTTTCCGTTATTCTGAAAAGAAATGTCGGAATAATCCAGTTTGATAGCCATTATTCAACCACCTCAAAGAAAGTGTCGGGTCTATCCGGATCAAAGCATTCGTTTGCCCACATCAATGTTACCAGATCCTCTGTATCGCTAAGGTTGATAATGTTGTGGGTGTAGCCGGGCAACATATGGATGGCCTGTATCTTGTCACCGCTGACCTCATAGTTGAGCACCTCATCGGTACCCAACTTTCGCAACCGAATAAGACCCTTACCAGCCACCACGATAAAGAACTCCCACTTCGTATGGTGCCAATGCTGACCTTTGGTAACGCCTGGCTTGCTGATATTGACGCTAAATTGACCGCAATTGGCGGTACGCAACAACTCGGTAAAACTGCCACGGGCATCCACGTTCATCTTCAGGTCAAAGCACACCTTATCTGCCGGCAAATAGGACAGATAGGTGGAATACAGCTTCTTAGCAAAACTACCGGCAGGAATCTCCGGCATCAACAAGGTTTCCGGCTGGGCCTTGAAGCACTCCAACAGTTCCACGATCCGACCCAAGGTGACCTTATGGGTCACGGGGGCGGCACAATACCGGCCGTCTGCACACAACACCGTATCGACACCGTCAAAGGTACAACGGTGCTCACGCCCTTGCAGGGCGTCCAGCATCTCGTCCACCAGGTCGTCAATATACAGCAGGGTCAGTTCCGCCGCCGGGTCGTTGACCGTAATGGGCAGGTCGTGGGCAGTATTGTGGCAGAAGGTAGCCACAGCGGAGTTGTAATTGGGGCGGCACCACTTACCAAACAGGTTGGGAAAGCGGTACACCAGTACCTTGGCGCCGGTTTCCTCCCCGTAGGCAAACACGGCCTCCTCCCCCACCTTCTTACTGCGACCGTAGTCGCTGTCGTAACGACCAATGAGGGTAGCCTGAATGGAGGAGGACAGCACCACCGGACAGGTGTTGCCGTACTTCTTAAGGGTGTTGAGCAACTGGGAAGTAAAGCCGAAATTCCCCTGCATAAACTCTTCCGGATCCTGAGGGCGGTTGACACCGGCCATGTGGAACACGAAATCCGCCCGACGGCACCCCTCCTCCAACACCTCGGCAGGGGTGTCCACATCGTACAGATACAGGGTATCCACCGTCAGGTCCGGACGGGTACGGTCCTTGCCGTCCCGAACACTTTCCAGCGCAGCGGTCAGGTTGCGTCCCACAAAACCGGCGGCACCGGTAATCAGTATGTTCATACAGACACCTCTCAACAAGAGATACCGGCGGCATCCAATTCATCGCGGATGTACTGTAAGGCGAGCAGTTTTTTCTGCACCTCTTCCACATTAAGCAATTGGGTGTTGTTGGAGTTAAACTCGGTTAACAGATTGCGTTCCGGATCGCCGTCCTTAAAATACTTATCGTAATTAAGGCCACGCTTGTCACAGGGCACGCGGTAGAAGTTGCCCCTATCGATGGCGTGGGCGCACTCCTCGTTGGTCAGCAAGGTTTCATACATCTTTTCGCCGTGGCGGATGCCGATGACCTTGATCTCGTGACCGGGGGCAAACAGACCGGTCACCGCCTTGGCCAGAGTTTCGATGGTGCAGGCCGGCGCCTTCTGCACCAGAATATCGCCGGATACGCCGTTTTCAAAGGCAAACAGCACCAGGTCAACCGCCTCTTCCAGGGACATAATGAACCGGGTCATAGTCGGCTCGGTAATGGTAATGGGGTTGCCGGCCTTGATCTGCTCGATCCACAGCGGAATGACGCTGCCACGAGAACACATAACGTTGCCGTAACGGATGCAACAGATCTTGGTTTTGTCCGGGGGTACGATACGGGACTTAGCCACGACGACCTTCTCCATCATCGCCTTGGACGTGCCCATGGCGTTGACGGGATACGCCGCCTTATCGGTAGACAGGCAGATAACCGTCTGTACCCCCTCCTCAATGGCGGCGGTCAGCACGTTATCCGTACCCATCACATTGGTCTTGACCGCTTCCATGGGGAAAAACTCACAGGAAGGCACCTGTTTGAGCGCCGCAGCGTGAAAAATGTAGTCAACCCCATGCATAGCGTTCTTCACGCTGGCCAGGTCACGAACGTCACCGATATAAAAACGGATCTTATCGGCCACCTGCGGCATCTTAGCCAAAAACTCGTGACGCATATCGTCCTGCTTCTTCTCGTCACGGGAAAACACGCGAATTTCCTTAATATCGGTAGACAGAACGCGGTTAAGAACGGCATTCCCGAAAGACCCGGTACCGCCGGTAATCATCAAAACCTTGTCACGAAACACCGCTATTCATCCCCTCCACGTTGTTGTTGTGATTAACGATTATCTTAATAAAGCACGTGAGCACCACAGCCATCTGCACACCGGCGGCGATCAGAATGGCGCTGCAGAAGCCAAACAGACCCATCTGCAACCATCCGGACAACAACATAACGCCGGCCAGATAGGTAACGACCTTGCCGCCATAAATCCAAATCTGTACCCGGGACGGTGCAAACCGTAACAGCACCACGTTAATAATATAACTGACCGTTTCCATAATAACCGCTAACAGAATGAACGGGATATAATGCTGGGCGGCTTCAAAATACTGCGGATACAGCAAACGGCAAAACACTAAACTGACCACATAGAAGGCGCCGTAGCACACCACCAAGCCACTGCCAGCCAACAACCACAGCTTGGCGCGGCCCTTATGGGGCAAAGTGAAACGATCCTTGTCCACAACATAACTGAGCAACACGTTGCGCACCGGGATACTGACCAAGGATACCATCTTACTAACCACAGCGGCGGCATTATATACCGACACGGCGTAACCGCCAATCATGGGGTAAATGAGCAACTTATCGCAATAAACCGTGGCGTTGTTAAGACCGGCAGAGGCACACAACTGACCGTATTGCTTGATGCAGCACCGCACATCCTGCAGCCGCACGCCCCGGCGCCAACAATGGGTATTGATCAGAACGAAGGTCAGGCCCATGATGTAACCGCAGATGAACACCCATTCCCATTGACCGGTAAAGCGGAATAGCAAAAGACCAAGCAGCATACCACCCACGATCAATGCGTTGTCAATGAGGATTATCTTAAAGTTGATGTGCAACCGGAAAGAGATAGCAAAAAAATCGTGAGCACACACCAACAGCAGAAAGCCTACCAACCGCAACACGGCCCACAGATCGGCGGAAGCGCCACGGTACAGCAAACAGAATATGGCGCATACCGCCAGGGCTACAGAAGAAACCAGCAGGAACAAAGCGTTAAATCCCCGGTCGTGCAGCGGATTCTGTTCGCAGTTCTTCTTGTTCAGCAGACGAACGTTGGCCAGCGGTGCCACCAATACGCTGACGCATAATTTTACTATGTTGTACAAAGTGAGGAACAAACCGTTTTCTTCCGGACCGGCTGTGGCAGCTATGTAGGGCTGCACAACAAACTGCAACGCAACAATCGGTAACGCATAGGCGGTAAAACTAAAAAAGAAATCTTTGATAGCGCCCTTACATCTTCTGAGCAAATTCATATCACCCCTCCTTGGTCCTTTGCGGCTCCGGGGAGCCTTCAACGTGCAAAGTACAGTTGGTGCCCACCACGAATAACAGCAACGGATTACCCAACTGTGTGTTGTTAAACAGCAATATGGTTGCCACTACAAAGTAAACGATCCGGGAAAACGGACGACGAAACGTGCGCGACATAGCTAAAGAGATAAACAATAAGACGGGAACAGCAAAAATGCCCAACTCTACCAGGAAACCACCGTAACCACTGCCGATACGACGGCCAAAGCCTTGGGGCATGAAGTAATGATTTATCACACTACTCAGGGCTTTGCTAATGGACATAGCTCTGTTTTCCGCACTAACGTCTTCGGACAGGATCTTTTCCGTACCGCCGTTGACAAACGCATCATACAGTTCATACAAACGCGTATTCTTAAGGGCGGTATTGAGAAGCACAAAGAATAGCACGACGACGATGCCGGCACCTATCCACAGATTGCGTCCGGCCCGGCCATGGGTGTTCTCCATAAGCAGAACTACCAGGAAGCCCACCATAAATATCAGGCCCATGGCGCTCTGGGCATACACCACGCCCATGATCAAGGTCATTAACATAAACAGAACGCGGTGCTTTTGAAAACGCTGGATCATATGAAAAAAATAGAAGCAGGCAATGCCAAAGAAGGACGGCTCGGAGGCCAGTCCCAACACGCCACGCTGACCGTACGACCAACGGGCACCGCTAATAATAAAATCCATAAAACCGCGGTAAACAAAAAACTGAACGGTGCTGACCACAAACCAGATGGTAATCAACACCTTGATCTGCCGTTCCGGATAGTGACCCAACTGCTCCACCACCAAGGCGGCGGCGCAAGGAATAATGGCTACAGCATAGTAGTTGTAAACACCACGCAGAGCGTTAAGACTGACGCCCACCGCAATCAGCACCACGCAGGACACCACCAGGGTCATAAACCCAATGATGGCGGCGTTGCGCACCTTAGTAATCAGCTGCATACGGTTTTTGATCAAATGCCGTAATATCACCAAGGTGCCGAATACCGCCGCATAAGGCTGGGTATCCGTCACGATGATGGGGTTCGGCAAAATAAACGGCATCAGGCAGAACAGGAGAAACAAGTTTTCGATCAACCCAAGCTTCTCACTCTGCCGCGCAGCAATTATGCGATTGTTACCCGAACGAACGAGTGTACTTGTCTGCATAAATGTCCCTCAATATCTCATAGAATCAGTCAAAAAACGCATGGTGTCTTTCCATCTGCTGGACTACCCTATCCAATTCCCGATCACAGCAGGACAGAAATTCCTTCATATCCAATCCTTGGTAATACGCGTATAGGGTATCCGCAAAGGACTCCTCCCGGGGATCACAGGCCAACCCGATACCGTTACTCGTGCACTGGTTTCCCATTAACGAATGGCGCATACACAACTGCGGTAATCCAAAAAGGACACCGTCGTAATACTTGTTGCTCATAGCAAAAGAGGCGGAAGCCCCCTCGCCTTCAAAGTAAACATTGTGGATCATATCGGTTTTTTTCGCAATTTCCGGACGCTCCTGCGGCAGATACTCACCGTGGTAAAACACGTTGTCATAGGTAGCAACGGCTTCCTGCACTTGTGCCAGCATCTTTCCCTGCGCCCGACCGTAATAGTGCAACTCAAACCGAGGATCGTTACCCAACCGTTCCATGATCCGCGCATTGATCTCCCGATGTCGCATCAACCCCCAGAAGGCAATGCGAATGGGACTATGCTTATCTCGCATATAGCGATAGTCTTCCCGGTTATACAACAAAGACATGGTGATGTTGTGGACGGTTATCAGCTTCTCACTATCCGGCAAGAATACCCGAAAACCGTCCGAGCTGGTGAAGGTTACCGCCGAATGATGCACCAGATTGTTAATGAGGTAGTGAAAAGAGGGGCGATGCTCGTAGGTCATATCCAGATAAGATAAGGCGTAACGTCCTGCATACCGTCCCACCAGCAAGTCGTATACCGTCACGGCGGTGGTAGACTGCAAGACCACCAGCTTGTCCGGTTGGAGCCGACGTAACCAGCGTTTTGCGAATAGGCGATACCGTAAAAAGTACGGCGCTTTTCGCCACAAAGGGAAACTATCCGTCATAGGCATATCCAATGCGTGACCGATGACCCCCTCCGGCAACGGGATGTCCGGATGGGTATCCCGACGCCAATAGATGAGATGTATCTCATCCCGATCCAAATCAAAACGATCCAAATAATACTGCAGATAGGGCATATATTTGAGCTTGGCAAAGCCAAGAATAGCGATCTTCACAGTAGGGACTCCTTTCACAGCGGTTCACCGCCCAGCTACCTCTCGGTAGGCGGCAAAACGCACCGCGATACAAACATCATTAGAAAACAGAGAACAGGCGGTCTTACGGGCGTTTTCTCCATACTGGCGGCACCGGTCAGGATCATCCGCCAAGCGGAGAATAGCCTCTACCGCTGCATCCACATCCTCTGCCGGAGCGCACAGGCCGACCTGTTCTTGCTCCACAATGCGGCACAGGTCGCTATCCGCATCAAAGGAGGCGATCAGCGGCGTACCGGCCGCCATGATGCTGGCCGACTTACTGGGGAAAGCGCCCAGACCCACTCCTTTGCGGCACAACACAAAGGACGCATCACCCAGGCTGTACACCTCTGCTACCCGTTGGGCCGGTTGCATAGGCAACAGACGGATATTGGTCAGGCCGCTATCGATAATGCGCTGTTTTAAGCGCTCCTTTTCGGATCCATCGCCGAAAATAACAAAGTGGATATTCTCCCGATGGGCCAAACGTTCGGCGCAGTCCACCAACAGGCTCGGATTCTGAGATGCGCCCAGATTGCCGGCGTAGGTAACGCAGAAGCCGTCCCGAGGCAGGGAGAACTCTTCGTACAGCGTGTTTTCCTCCCGGGGAATGGGATGCACCGCTTCGGTATCCACCCAGTTGCGAGCCACCTGCACCTTATCTTCGGGAACACCTTTGGCTATCAGGCGCTGTTTCATACTGTCGGTGATCACCAACACCCGGTCAGCATGGCGGTAAGAATAATCGGATATCTTACTGCCTATCCGATACAGCAGAGAGCCTTCCCGACACATACCGGTGCTAACCAGACTTTCCGGGAACATATCCTGTATGGTAAACACAAAGGATACGTGGCGCTTGTATCGGCGACTCAACCGTTTGGCCACTAAGGCGCACAGCACACCCTGTGTGGGCGGCGTGGTCGAGCCCATAATCAAGTCGATATCCTCGGCGCGGCAACCGTGATAATAGTGCTTAAGACTCACCAACATATACCGCAACGCACGGGCAATAGGATTTTTGCCCTCGCGATACATAGGAAACCGGTGAATGATAACCGTCCCGGCCAGACGCTCCTCATAAGGCATCCGCTTGTACCGTTCCCGTTCCTCTGCCGATACGCCACGGGTGGGTGTAGGGGCATAAGTATCCAACGTGATACCTTGGGCGGCGCAGGCCGCCTCAAAGTCCGCCGTCATATGAGAACTGGCTATGCGCTCCGGATAACAATATGTAGACAATCTGAGAATCTTCATGGTTCCCCCCGCATCTTCCTATACGAGTATTCGATCAACCAAGCGCTTCGCCGTCAAAGCCGCCGGGCACAATCATATTCTCGCCCTCGGTAGAGGTGACCTTGATCACCTCGTTGGCGTACTGCACGGCCCTTTTGAGCTGCTCCCAGTTATCCGCTACAAAATGTATGCGGCACAGGCTCTGGCCCAGGTTTCCAATAACGCTCTGTTTAACTTCTTCACCCTCCTGATAAAACTGGGTGATGTTGATGTTCTCCGGCATGGCGGCTACCTTATCCAGGCCTTCTATCTTACCGATAACGCCGCTTTTGAGAATCTTTACGAGAGCACAGGAACACTTGTCGTACACCGGGTTAGCATACCGGGACAGGTCCTTCTCGGACATCTTGCCGCACAGGGCAAAGTTGATAAGGTACTCCACGTAATCCAGGTCACAGATGACCTTCAGCGGAATAGAGCCCTGACCACCACCGGTGCGGTAACCCATCTCAAAGAAGTAGAAGTTCTCGCCGTCATAGACCGACTGAATAAAAGCCGTGCCGTTGTGCATGCCTTCCTCGTAGAACATCTTCTTGACCTTGGCATCCACCTTCTCCAGATACACATCCAGATACTTGGACGGATAGACGCCGGCCGCCGTCAACGGGGACAGGCCTCTCTGGGTGGTGTTGACGTAGCGGTCACCTACGGCGCTGAGCAAGATCTTGCCATCCTGCATCACGTAGTCAAGGTTGACCACGTCACAGGCGCCCATATACTTTTCCACGATGATCTGGTCGGTCTTGGAATACTGCCGGGCCTTTTCTACCGCCTTGGGCGTATCCTCGTAGCGGTAGCATACGGAAATGCCCTTACTGCCCCAGCTGTCCGTCGGCTTAATGATAACAGGATAGGATACCGTTTTCAACTCTGACTCATCGTACTGCGGCACAGTGTCCACGCCGTACTTGCGGCACATTTGCTTAAACAACAATTTATCGGTAGTGATCTTTAGTTGTCTCTCCGTAGCGTAGAAGGGCAGACCCAACTTATCGCACAAAGTACGGCAGGAAAACAAGTTGATATCGGAATAACCGGTGAACACGCCGTCCA